>QOAS01000042.1 GCA_003972855.1 Gammaproteobacteria bacterium
ACTTCCCTTTGGCTATTGGGGAGACTTTACAAATGGTAAATATGCACTAGTATGTGATTTTGAAAATAGTAAAATAATTAAAACCCCGAGCTTTAAGCACAATCAAAATGCAAGCTATCTTACAGCCAAAGTACAAATACAAGACAAAGCTTTATTCGTAAATAGGACTACAAAATTGTATGGAACTTACTTTGAATCTGCCTTATATAGCATAAGAGATAAAAGCCCTGCTGAAATTTTGAAAGATAGTCAATATGATTTTTATTAGGGTTTATTCCTCCTTTTGGTTCCTTTCCTGTTTTCTGTTAACCACCCCGTATTAGAAATGGGGTGGATTGTTCACCCGTCTCCTTACAAAGGGTTTATCCTCGCTTGTTTGTCTAACCCTCAAGGTTTTTAAACTTTGTTGTTTTTTTCTCTTGACCCTTGCAGGGCGGGGAATAGGAAACTTTCCATTCTCCTTGTGTTTCTAAAGAACCTACCCGCTGTGGTATTTGAATTATAGACAAACTTTTGGACTTTGCAGTTTTTTTCTCCCTTTGGTCGGTTTCCTCCCCCTATCACAAATAGATGGTTTCCAGCAACCATTTTCTACTGAACCGATTTTTTAATAAAAATTTCATTATAACTCCAAACAAGGGGGTCGCAAAGTGAAAACCAACCGCTTTTGGAAAAAATTATTGTTACTCCCCCTCTATGCAGGAGCCTTAGAGGTTAACGAAAAACTATCGGTGGATTTCAGTTTTACCGCGGTATATCAGCACGCGGAGTTTTTGAAAGGTTTTTCCGATAAAGGTTGCGGGTCGTTGGTAACGGAAATAGGACTAAACTTTCACCCTACAACCGAAGATGAATTTCAAGCTACACTTTCCTTAGCGGGTGGAGACGGTTTAAAGAAAACCTTTGGAGAGAAAGGTTTTTTATTAACCCCCAATGCGGACGATTTGGAAAGTGATTTGAAAGATATCAACTCAAGTGGGAGAAATTATCTACTTGAGGCGTGGTATAAACACACCTTCAAAGTCGGCAAAAAAGCTTCCGTAGAATTTACCGCTGGTATCATAGACGCAACTTCTTATATAGACACCAACGAGTATGCAAACGACGAGACAACCCAATTTATGAACGAAGCACTCGTTAATAACCCCTTGGCGAGCTTACCATCTTACGATTGGGGTATAGCCTTAAGGGGAAGCGTAGGTAATTTTGCCTTGCAAGGGTTGTTTATGTCTTCAAAAACTCAAGAAGGAAGGAATTACAACTATTACGCGGTTCAGGTGGAAAGAAACTCTTCGGTAGCCCAAGGGACTCTTAATTTCAGGGTTTACTATTACAGAACAACTAAAGATTTTCCCGACAATAACGGGGAGATAGATTATTTGGAAGGTATAGGTCTTTCCGCTGACTGGGGATTTGAAAACCGATTGGGGCTATTCGCCAGAATGGGATTAAATACCCACCCCTCAACGGGGGATTTTAAAAGTCTCTTAAGCGGGGGAGTTGCACTGGAAGGAACCTTATGGGGAAGAAAAGGAGATAAACTATCGGTAGGAGTCGCCTACCTAAAAGGTAATAACGATACAAAGGATGTCAGGGTTTTAGAAAGTTTTTACTCTTTTGAATTGAATAAATACGCAACCTTGACGGTTGATTACCAAAGGGATATAGAACGCTTTGTGGGTAAAAAGTTGGAAGCAAACATTTACGGCGTTAGGTTGAATATCGCCTTTTAATATTTTTTGGTCTTTTCTAATTGATATTGAGTTAAAATTTCAAGGATAGGAAAAGATGAAAACTCTAAAAGTTGCATTTGTAGGACAACCCAATGTGGGTAAATCCTCCCTCATCTACCAAATAGCGGGGGGAGATGTTCAAATAGGAAACTGGGCGGGGATTACTACAACCAAGCACACCGCGGTTGTTGAATACAAAAATTACCGAATTGAACTTATAGACCTACCGGGGGTTTACACCCTTTCCCCTTATACACCCGAGGAGAGGGTTGCAAGGGATTTTTTAATCTTTGAAAAACCCGATGTGATTGTAAATGTTCTAGAGACCCCACTTATAGAGAGAAACCTTTTTTTAACTTCACAGGTTCTTGAACTGGAAATTCCCACCGTTTTGGCGCTCAATATGTGGGACGAGTTTACCTCTAAGGGATATAGTTTGGATTTGGAGACCTTAGAAAGGGAATTGGAAGTTTTTGCGGTTCCCGTGATAGGAAAAACCGGTTGGAATAAAGAAAAACTTTTGGAGTTGATAGTTTTAGCCTACGAAAAAGGTAGAAAACCAAAGTTTTTCAGGTTTTCAAAATTGGTTGAGGAAATTTTGGAAAAGATTTGGAAAAAATTGGAAAAACAAAGTTTCGCCTCGTTATTCCCAAAAAGGTGGTTACAGATAAAAGCCTTAGAGGGGGATGAATACTTGAGCAAACTCCTTAAGGAGAGGTTTAACTTTGACCTTTTAAGGTGTTGCTCTAAAGAGAGACACTACATAAGTGAAGCTTTTAACACCTCTCCCGACGAGGTTATAACGGAGGAAAGATACAAAGCCGTTTCAAGGCTGGTTTCCGAGGTTTTAAAACAGCCCAAGGAAATAAGACCTTCATTGCAGGATAGGATAGATAACTTGGTTTTAAACCCCTTTGTGGGTATTCCTCTTTCCTTCATCGCAATGTTTTTGGTCTTTAAACTTACATTTGAGGTTTCCTCCCCTTTCGCGGATTGGATTGAGGGCTTCGTAAACTTCGTGGGTAAATATACTTCCCTACTCCTGGAAAGTTTGGGTCTGCCCGAGTGGTTTATATCCCTAACGAGAAACGGGATTATAGGGGGAGTAGGCTTCTTTTTAACCTTTATTCCCGCATTGGTTTTTATGTATTTGGCGTTGGGCTTTTTAGAGCATAGCGGTTATTTTGCAAGGGTGTCATTTGTTACCGATAGGTTAGCCCGCTTTGCGGGATTAACGGGGAAGTCTATTGTTCCTATGATTTTAGGTTTCGGGTGCAATGTTCCCGCCATTTTGGCTACCCGAACCCTTGAAAACGGGAGTTTAAGGAAACTAACCGCGTTGCTTATCCCCTTTATGTCTTGCTCCGCAAGGTTGCCGGTATATGTGCTTATCGCCCTAACCTTTTTTCCCACCCATCCCGAGTTTGTAGTTTTTGGAATGTATCTTCTCGGACTGGTGGTATCGCTAATTGTTGCCATAGTTTTGAGCAAAACCGTTTTTAGGAAAACCGCGGAGTTGCCCTTTGTAATAGAGCTTCCCCCCTATAGGCTTCCGAGTTTAAAGGAAATCCTCCGCTCAATGTGGACACCAGTTTGGGAATTTATCCACCGCGCGGGAACGGTTATATTTTTTGCAAATTTAGTGGTGTGGATTTTGGTTAATATTCCCTACGGCAGTCCACCCGAAAAAACTTTGCTCGGGAAAACCGCCGATGTAATTCAACCTATTTTTAAACCCGCGGGGTTCGGTGAACATTGGGAAAATGTGGCGATTCTCGTGCCCGGCTTTTTGGCAAAAGAGTTGGTGGTAACATCTTACGCCACCATCTTGGGGGTGGAAAGGAAAGAAAAACCCCTTAGCGAGGGAAATAAATTCTTGGAAGACCTTAAAGGACAAATTGAGGGACTTTTAAAGGCTACAAAAGAGGCGGTAAAAGGTTTGATTAGTCTCCTTTTTCCCTCCGTGTTGGAAGTGGAAAAACCCCCCTCATCGCTAAGGGGGG
>QOAS01000107.1 GCA_003972855.1 Gammaproteobacteria bacterium
CGTCCTCATCGCGGATTTCAATAATTCCGTCCTCGGGAGGGAAGAAAGTCTTATCGTGAGAACCGTATTCCTCCGCCTTTATAGCCATTAAACCGATGTTTTCAACGGAACCGACACATGCGGGGTCAAACTGTCCCCTAACTTTAATGTCTTCAACGATTTCGTCGTACATAGTAGCGTAGCTTCTATCGGGAACGGTAATAACCACATCGTCCTCCTCACCTTGGGGTCCCCATCCTTTCAATCCGTTCTTAATAACCGCGGGTATAGAAGCGTCAATGATAACGTCGTTAGGTCTGTGTAGGTTGGTTATACCCCTGTCGGAGTCCACCATATACATTCTGGGTCTCTCTTTGTAGATTTCTTCTATGGTTTTCCTAATAGCCTCTTGCTCTTCGGGAGAAAGTTTTTGCATTTTCTCTTCCAGGTCTACCAATCCCCTGGTTTGAAGCCTATTTTCTCCAGCAGGTCTCCGTGTTTTTCCCACAATTTCTTGTAGTAAACCCTTATGGCATCCCCGAATATTACGGGGTCGGAAACCCTCATCATGGTAGCCTTAACGTGTAGGGAGAACAGCATATCGTTTTCTTTAGCGTCTTGGAGAACCTCTTCAAAGAATTCCCTGAGGACTTTTCTGTTCATCCATGTTCCGTCTATAACGTCTCCTTTTTCGCCTTGGATTTCTTTGAGAACTATTTCTTCACCGGTTTTGGGGTTTACGAAGACATATTTGAGCTTGGTATCCTTTTCAAGAACAACCGATTTTTCGTGTCTGTAGAAGTCTCCGGATTTCATATAAGCAACGTAGGACTTCTGGTGGGGGTCGGTAGGTTTAAGTTTGTGGGGGTGTTTTTTAGCGTATTCCTTAACGGGTCTTGCTATTTTTCTTATAGAGTTACCCGCCCTGATAACGGGGTTAACTACGGAACCTACGCAAGCGTCGTATTTCCTTTTAATTTCTTCCTCTTCGGGAGTTTTGGGTTCTTCGGGATAATCGGGTAGGTCAAATCCCCTTTTCTTGAGTTCCCTAATGGTGTCTATGAGCTGGGGAACCGAGGCGGAAATATTGGGGAGCTTTATTAGATTGCATTCGGGTTTCCAAACGAGTTCGCCCAAATATGCCAAGTCGTCGGGTTCGTAACCGAATTGAGCCAATACCCTTCCCGCCAAGGAAATGTCTTTTACATCAATTTCAATGTCCGCAAATTTTGTAAATGCCTTTACGATAGGAAGGAGGGAAAAACTTGCCAATTGAGGAGCTTCGTCGGTTTTGGTCCACGTAATGACAGCCTTTGCCATATTAACCCTCCAGTTTTTTATTAATCTTAAAAATAAGGATTATTTAAGTTAGTTTTTATTTAAAACCCCGTTTTGAGATTTAACAAGATTGAAAATTTCAATTTCTATGATTTAGTTCATAATTACCAAAGGGAAAGAGATTAAAGGTCGGGAACCCAATCGGGAAATTGAGAAATCCGTTCCCAATTGTAGGAAACGGTCAATATGGTGGTTTCGTCCCAAGGTCTTCCTATTACCTGCCCGCCCACGGGTAAGTTGTTAGCGGTAAGTCCTATGGGAACGCTTACCGCGGGAAGACCCGCTAAATTGACGGAAACGGTGAATATATCGGACAGATACATATCTATCGGGTTGCTCATTTTTTCTCCGAATTTAAAGGCGGGGGTAGGGGTTGTCGGGGTGATGATAATATCCACTTCTTTAAATACCCTTGCAAAGTCCTCGTAAAGGAGTCTCTGGATTTTTTTCGCCTTAAGGTAGTAAGCGTCGTAGTATCCCGTTGATAGTGCAAAAGTTCCCAACATTATCCTTCTTTTGACTTCGGGTCCAAACCCCTCATCTCTGGTTTTGGTATACATTTCGGTCAAGTCTTTGTATTTGGAGGTTCTGTAACCGTAGCGAACCCCGTCATATCTGGCGAGGTTTGAAGAGGCTTCGGAAGTCGCTATTACATAGTAAATAGGAATTGCATATTTAAGCATAGGTATTTCAATCGTTTTAATCTCTATCCCTTCCGCCTTCAATTTTTCAATCCAGTTTTCAAATATTTCTTTAACTTCGTTGGAAAGACCAAATTCAAAAATCTCTTTGGGTATTCCCGCCTTCAAACCTTTTATAGGTTTCTTTATCTCCTCTACAAAGTTTAGAACGGGTTTGTCCGCGCAAGTGCTATCTTTGGGGTCTTTACCGCTTATAACCTCCAAGAGGAGGGCTACATCTTCCGTATACCTTCCGAAGGGTCCTATTTGGTCTAAAGAACTGGCGAAGGCTACAAGTCCATACCTTGAAACCCTACCGTAGGTGGGCTTTAATCCTATAACTCCACAAAAGGCGGCGGGTTGTCTGATAGAACCTCCGGTGTCCGAACCCAAAGAGAGAGGAGACATCAAGGAGGCTACCGCGGCGGCGCTACCCCCCGAAGAACCTCCGGGAACCCTTTCCAAATCCCAAGGATTTTTGGTAGGTCCAAAAGCGGAAAATTCGGTAGATGAACCCATTGCGAATTCGTCCATATTGGTTTTTCCGATAATTATTGCCCCTTCTTTTTTTATCCTTTCGCTTACGGTCGCATCGTAGGGGGCTATAAAGTTTTCAAGCATTTTGGAACCACAAGTCGTTTTTACCCCGTAGGTGAGTATGTTATCCTTAACCGCTATAGGTATTCCGAAAAGCTTTCCACCCTTAACCTTTTTGGCGTTTTCGTAAGCTTGTTCCACCGTTAGGGTTACAAAGGCTTTTATTTTTCCCTCCACCTGTTGGATTCTTTTGGCAAAGGTTTCAACCACTTCGGTGGGGGAGATATTTCCTTTTTCTATTTCCTCTCTGAGGCGAACGGCGGAAAGTTTGATAATTTCGTTAGCCATTAAAGGGAATTATTTTCGCAAATAGTTCACCAAAAAGGGGAAAGGGAAGAGATTTAAAGAACGAGGTTTTTGATTCTTTCCGCCGCCTCAAGCAGTCTTTCGGTGGGAACGGTTAAGGAAATTCTGAAGTAACCCTCTCCCGCTTCTCCGAAACCGTTTCCGGGGGTAACGACGATACCCGCTTTGTCCAGAAGCAGTTTTGTAAACTCTGCGGAAGTGTATCCCTCGGGGATCTTTACCCAAAGGTAAAAGGTTGCATTGGACTTAAACGGTTTTAATCCTATTTTTTCCAACGCTTCGGTCATAACCCTTCTTCTTTCTTCGTAAATCGGAATTATTTGTTTCCTGTATTTTTCGCTGTTTTTAAGGGCTTCTATTCCCGCTATTTGGACCGCGTTGAATTGTCCGCTATCTACGTTGGTTTTTACTTTTCCGAGACCTTGAACCAACTCTTCGTTACCGACAGCCATTCCTATACGCCAACCGGTCATGTTGTAGGTTTTGGAGAGGGAGTGAAACTCTATTGCCACATCTTTAGCTCCGGGTATTTGCAAAATGGAAAGGGGCTTATCGTTTTCGTCGTAGTAAATCTCGGAGTATGCCAAGTCGGAAGCTACTATTACATTGTAAGTTTTAGCCCAATCTATAAGCTTTTCGTAAAATTCACGGGTGGCGGTTGCGGAAGTGGGGTTGTTGGGGTAGTTTACCCAAATTATTTTTGCCCTTTTTGCAATCTGTTCGGGAATACTATCAAGGTCTATTAAGAAGTTGTTTTCCTCCTTCAGGGGAACGGTATAAGGTATTCCTCCCGCAAAAATAGTTCCTATTTTGTAAACGGGATAGGCGGGTTCGGGACATATAACGATGTCGCAACTATCCACGAAAGCCAAAGGAAAGTGGGCTATTCCTTCCTTAGAACCTATTAGGGTTACAACCTCTTTATCGGGGTCAAGGTCTACATTAAAGCGTTCTTTATACCACTGGGCTACCGCTTCCCTAAAGGCGGGAAGTCCCTTGTAGGAAGGATATCTGTGGTTAGCGGGGTCTTCGCAGGCTTTTTGTCCCGCCTCTATAATTTCCTTGGGTGTAGGAAGGTCGGGGTC
>QOAS01000108.1 GCA_003972855.1 Gammaproteobacteria bacterium
GAGGTTAGAAAAATTTATGAGAACAGGTTGGGGGGGATATTGAGGTAAATCTATCTTTGTTAGTTTTAGCTTTAGGTGGAAGTCTGGGAACTTTACTTTTAAGGTATAAGAACGAATATTTCTTAATTACTCTTACCGCCTTGCTTTTAATTTTCTTCTCCCTAAGTTGGATATTTACAATCCTTTCTTGGAGAAAGGAGATTGCTAAATTAGAAATTTGTAAGGAGGAAGAAATATGACTTTCACCGATTGGGTTTCTTTAATAGTAGGTCTTGTCCTCACGGGTGAAGCCATTTTCTTAGCTTATTTCTTGTGGAGGAATTATAGGGAAAATTAAAATGACCTTTGCGGATTGGATTGCTTTAATAACAGGACTTTTTGTAATTGGAGGGTTTGTTTTCCTAATGGTCTTTTTATGGAAAAGTTTTAACGAAGAGCCTAAATCAAACAAATAGTAGAGTTTTTTCCTTTGGGTTTGACATCAAAAACTATTTTATGCTATTTTTCACCAAATAATGGAAATTTTAAATGCCTCATCTCCTTTGGAAGAATATCAACAAAAACTTTTGAAGTTTTTTAACGATTTTTCCAACTTGCGAGGGAGTTTAATTGAAAATTACAACCAAAAATTGGAAAAGTTTTTCAATGAACTTTCCTTCCGTTACAGGATTGCAAAGGAGGTTAAGGAATACACCGATAGGTTTTTGGCTTCCGATTTTAACCTTGTGGGGATTTTTAGTCCCGACGAAGTCCGAATAAGCGGTATTTTGGTGGAGCTTTTGAACCCAAAAGGAAAACACGGACAAAGGGAGTTATTTTTAAAGGAGTTTATAGAAACCTTAAAAGGTCTGGTTTCAAATTCGGAAACTTTAGGAGGAGTGGAAAATTTGACTTCCGCAAAGATTTCAACCGAATATTCAACCCCCTACGGGAGAATAGATATTCTAATAGAGTTTCCAAATAGTGTTGCCATAGCCATAGAAAACAAACCTTGGGCGGGTGAACAATCCGAGCAACTGTAAAGGTATATCAAATGGTTAGAAAAAACCTACGAAGGAAGGTATTTACTGGTATTCCTTACGGGGACAAAAAGGAAAGCTACCTCCATTGGTAAAAGATTGAAAAATCAACTCAAAGAGGAAGGAAAATTTTTAGAAGCCTCTTATGGAGAACTTTTAAAACCTTGGCTCCTAAAGTGTGCAAAAGAATGCGAATCGGACAAAGTTAGGTGGTTTTTGAAGGACTTCGTCAGTTGGATTGATGAAAACTTTAAGGAGGTTTGAAGATGGACAAGTTTGAAATTATTAAAAACTTCCTTTTGGACGAAAACATTTCTCCTGAAATTAGAAGAGAAAGATTTGAAATTGCGTGGGATATAAAAGAAAATTTTGATAAGATTAAAGCTAAACTCTCTTTAGAAAAAGTAATTAAACCTTTAAAGGAAAAATTTGAACAATATCTTAATACTTATACCGTTAGCAGATTTGACTACGGAAGCATTTACATAACAAAACCCCATTGGAAAGAGTCCAAAAACGATAGAGGTATTGTCGCCATTGCTATTGAACGGTGGTTTAAAGATACTTCAACTGTAGGTTTAGTAAAAAATACAGGTTCTAAACTACCCTTGGAGGATGAAGTTAGAAACCTTTTAGAACAAAAATACGGCTTAAGAACAACCCATAGTTGGTGGTTAGGCTACCTTCCCGATGAAAGAAAACTACCAACCACAAAACTCCCTCTAAGGGAATACTACCTACAAATTTTATTAAACTCCGAAAGAGTAATTGAAGAACATTTTTTGGCACTAAAGGAGGTTTTGGATATCGCAAACGAAAAAGAAATTTCGCAACTTTTGGAGAAAATTGTTAAAGAGAGAAAGAAACAAACTTTGTAAAGGTCGTAACCTTTTTTGGTTTAAAGGAAGGTTTGAACAACTTAACCTTATATGGAAACTTTTATTTATAATGAAATTCCCAAAGGAGTATTTTGAAGAACCGAAATTGGTGGTAATACCTATTGTGGATGTGCTTTTGGCGGTTTTCCTCTTTTTGGCGATAATAGCCTTTAAAACACCCTTTGTTTCCGTATTCGTCCAATTACCCAAAGGGGAGGGAAAGGAAGCGAACTTAAAAATAATAAACATCTCGGTAGATAAAGAGGGAAAACTCCTCTTTGAGGGGAAAGTTGTAACCCTCTCTAAACTTAAGGAAATTTTGAAGGAGAGAAAACCCTTTGTGGTTAATGTTACCGCGGACGAGAGGACACCCTATAAGTATGTTGCAAAACTTTTGTCCACACTGCAGGGAATAGGTATTACCAATGTAAATCTTATTTTGAAAAAGGCTTTTAGGGGGTAGAAGGCTGGAAAGATGCAAAACCATTGAGGCAAAGATTGATTTATTGAAAACACTATTTGAAAAATTAACTTTAATACTTCTGGCATTAGGCGGTGGATTGGGAACTCTGTTGGTTAAATATTCAAATTCCTACTGGTTATTGCTGTTAAATTCCTTTGCTTTTCTGTTAACCTTTACCGCTTGGATTGTCGTTATTCACCTATGGAGGAAGGAAGTAGATAAATTAAACTCGTGTAAGGAGGATTCAAAATGACTTTTGCGGAATGGATTGCTTTGGTAACGGGGCTTTTTGTAAGTGCGGGACTTATTTTTTTAATAGTTTATTTGTGGAAAAGTTTTAACGAAGAACCCAATATTAAGGATTAGATTAAGGAAATCCTATTTAAAATTCGGGAGGTAAACCGTGCAAGTTCTAATGGGAACAGCCCGTGCGGGGATAAAACACTCGGGAAAAAAGGATTTGTTGGTCGTTTATTTTGAAAAACCCGTTTTGGTTTCCGCGGTATATACCAAGAACCACTTTAAGGCTTCATCCGTAATTTACTCCAAAGGTTTAACCGATAAAAGAAACCTATTTAGGGCTTTTGTCGTAAATAGCGGTAACGCCAATTGCGGAACGGGAAAAGAGGGACTAAAACACGCCCAAATGATGGCTCAAAGGGTTGCACAAAACCTCGGTATAAAACCCGAAGAGGTTTTGGTTTTCTCTACGGGATTGATAGGGGCTTTACTCCCTATTGGGAATGTTTTAGAAGGTATAGACAAAGCTTGTTCCGAGCTTAAGCCTTTAAACCTAAGGGAGGCTTCGGAGGTTATATCAACAACCGATAGGTTTCCAAAATACGCCCAAAGGGATTACGCCTTTGGTTTCGGCAAAGGTGCGGGAATGATACACCCCAATATGGGAACGATGCTCGCCTATATTTTTACACCCGCAAAACTCACCTTTGACACCCTTAGGGAAATCCACTTAAGGGTTACGGAAAAGACTTTCAACTCTATAACGGTAGACGGTTGCACTTCTACCAACGACAGTTTCCTACTTATATCCCTCGGAGAGGAAGAAATTCCCGTAGAAAAAATAGAAAAGGACACCTTTGAAGTTGCCAAAAAGATTTCCAAACTTATCGTGGCGGACGGAGAGGGGGCAACCAAAATAGGCATTATAGAAGTCGTAAACGCCAAAAGTGAGGAAAAGGCTAAAGCCTTGGCGGAAAGGGTTGCCACATCTCAACTGGTCAAAACCGCCCTCTTCGGCTGTGACCCCAATTGGGGAAGGATTGCCCAAGCGGTGGGAAGCCTACCCCAATACCCCATAGACCCCGACCGCTTGGAC
>QOAS01000011.1 GCA_003972855.1 Gammaproteobacteria bacterium
TTTTGAGTTATTTCTTTGGCTATATCCCAAGGGGTGACTTCCAAAACGAGCATTACTGCTCCCGCCTTTTCAAGGGCAAGGGCTTCTTCTAAAAGTCTTTTCCTTTCCTCTTCCCTTTTTCCCACAACTTTGGCACCGCCGAATATCTGTATCTTTTGAGGGGTAAACCCTAAATGTCCCACAACCGCCATCCCTATATCCGCAAGTTTTTCAACAATTGGTAGTATTTCTTTACCGCCTTCGAGTTTTACAGCGTCCGCGTTGGTTTCCTTTATAACCTTTATGGCATTTTCAACCGCTTTTTCTACCGAAACTTGGTAACTGCCAAAGGGCATATCCGCTATAACAAAAGCTCTTTTCACCCCTCTTTTAACCGCCTTTGTGTGGTAGATAATTTCTTCCAGAGTAACCCCTAAGGTGTTTTCTTCGCCTTTAAAAACCATACCCAGGGAGTCGCCTACGAGTAAGCAATCTATACCCACTTCGTCGCAAAATTTTGCGGTCAGATAATCATAGGTTGAAACCATTGTGATTTTCTTTCCTTCCCTTTTCTTCCTTAAGAGGGTTTTAACCGAAATCTTTTTATCCATCAAAAGTTTATTGTGAAAATTTAACTTCTTTAATGAAGAAACTTTTGTCGGTCAGGAAGCTTTCCACCGACCACATTGAGGAGATTTTCAAAAGGGCAAAAACCTTTAAGGAGAAAGGTATTTCTCCCAAACACCGAGGGGAATGGGTTTTAATGTTTTTGGAACCCTCCACGCGAACCCGCCTCTCTTTTGAAAAGGCTCTAAGGAAGTTGGGAATAGAAACCTACCTCTTTACCTCCGAAAGTTCCTCAATGAAAAAGGGCGAAACTTTAAGGGATACGGTTCTCACCCTTACCGCCCAAGGTTTTGAAGGTTTTGTCATAAGAACTCCCGTAAATGGTCACTTTAGGGAAATAGAAGACCTGAAGGTGTTTGTAGTAAACGCGGGCGATGGAACCAACGAGCATCCGACCCAAGCCTTGATAGATGCCTTCACGCTAAAGGAAGTTTTCGGCGACTTAAAAGGTTTAAAAATCCTTTACGTGGGGGATATTCTTCACAGCAGGGTTTTCCGTTCGGGGGTTTGGTTGTTTAACACTTTGGGTGCAAAGGTAGGTTTTTGCGCCCCCAAGGTTATGAAACCAACCGATGGTTCTCTCCTACCCATTGAAAAGGAATTTGAAGATATAGATACCGCCCTAAGTTGGTGCGATGTGGCAATCTTTTTGAGAATACAAAAGGAGAGACAGAGTAAACCTCTGCTCACTTCCGAAAGGGGATATTTGGAAAATTTTGGTCTGACTCCCGAAAGGGCTGAATTCTTAAGAAAACACCAAAAGGTTTACATGCATCCGGGACCCGTCAATAGGAATGTGGAAATAGCGGATAGCGAGATTTACGGGGAAGGTTCCCTCATTTTAAAGCAAGTTGAGAACGGAGTTTTCGTTAGGGCGGGGGTTGTGGATTTCTTAAAGAGTTTGAAATAAAATGGCGGTTATGGGTTTAGACCCCGAACTTTTGAAAAGGCTTTCGCTAATTCGCTCCTTTGGTTTTAACCCCGAAGGGGAAGATTTTCACGAGCAATTGGGGTTAGAAAAATCCGATTTTCAATTTTTAACCCGTTTGGTGGAAGAAATTGAAAGCGAAGCGAGAAATCTTTTAGAAGCCTTTAAGGAGACCTACGAAGTTACAAAGTATGCGGAAGACGAAATAGTGAAGGCATTTTTAATGTTTCATTTGGGTGCCATTTATGGAAGGAATGCGGCTTTAAAAACCTTTGAAATTGCGGATAAAGAAATTTTTACCAAAGGTTACAAACAAGGTTTTTCGGACGGTTTTAAAAGCGGTTTTGAAAAAGGTTTTGAAATGTCAAAATATGTAGAGAAAATTACGAAGAAAGAAAAGAATACCTAACCTTCGGAGGTTTCTATTTCCTCCCTAATATCCTCGTATTGTTTATATTCCTCACTGTGAACCAAGTCGGTTATGAGTTTATCAATATCTTCTCTTTCAACTATAGTTCCAATCAATAATTTTCCCGTATATTGGTTGTTCTCTATCTCCCAAAACATGTAGAAGAAGGGGTATCTCTGCTTTAACATTCGGTAAGCTCTTCCGTATTTGGAGTCTTTAAAGGGATTTTGCTCAAGGAAAAAGTGGTTGGGAGAAAGCTCTATCTTCCAAAGTTCCACACCTTTTTTGGTTATAACCTTCTGGAGTTTTACAGGTTTCTCAAAAATAGTCTTCATAGGTTGGAAATTTACTTTCCAACCCATTTAGGTCAAGAAAATTTCTAACCATTTTTTAGCTTTTCTATAATCAAGGGGAGTTGTTTTACCATAGCGTTGGGGTCGGTTGCGGTAATAAGGTTTCCGTCCATCTCAACCTCTTTGCCGGTATATATTGCCCCCGCATTTACGAGGTCGTCCTTTATGGCAAAAAATCCCGTTACTTTTTTCCCTTTTACTATTCCCGCTGATATCAAAACCCAAGGCCCGTGGCATACCGCTCCCACAATTTTCCCTTCCTCGTAGTGCCTTTTTACAAACTTCAAAATTTCGGGATATCTCCTCAACCTATCGGGGGCATAGCCACCGGGAATGTATACGCAATCAAAGGTTTGGTCTTTTATTTCCTCAAAAACTTTGTCGGGAACATAGGTGCAACCCTTTTTACCTTTGTAGGTTCTCCTTTCGGGGGCAACCGAGAAGGTTTCAAAGCCTTCCTCTTTAAACCTCAAATAGGGATAGATAAACTCAACATCCTCAACCAGTTCTTCTAAAAAAACAACCACCTTGGGCGTCATACTTACCATTTTTAAACTATGCGCGTTCCCTATTCCATCTTAAACCTCTATGTGGATGTATCGGATATAGACCCCCAAGGGTTGGTGGAAAAATTAAACACCCACTCGGTTGAGGCGGGCTTAGACTATTTCGGAAATAACGATGTGGATAAAGTCGTAGTGGGAAAAGTAATCAAAACCTCTCCCCACCCGTCGCTAAAAAAACTTTTGGTGTGTGAGGTTTCCGTTGGGGACCAAACGCTAACGGTTTGCACCAACGATAAAACGGTAAAGGAGGGGGATAAAGTTTTTGTAGTCCTCGCGGGGGGGAAAGTTGGAGATTTAGAGATAACCGAAAGAAATTTTAAGGGTGTAAAGTCTCAAGGAATGTTCCTCGGATTGGAGGAACTGATAGGCATTCCCTCCGATGGGGTTTTCAAGTTCCACGACCCCCAAGTGGAGGAGGGGAGTGATGTAAAGAAACTTTTGGGGTTAGGAGAGCCTATCATAGAGCTTGATATAACCCCCAACAGGGGAGACCTCCTTAGCGTAAAGGGTTTGGCAAGGGAAATTTCCGCCCTTTACCGCAAGGAGTTAAAGGTTCAAGAAGTAACTCCCTTTGAGGTTTTTGGAAACGAACCCCCAATAGAGGTTTTGGATAGGGAAGCCTGCAAACGCTATAGGGGTGCGGTGGTAAGAAATGTTAAAGTCAAAGAAAGTCCCCTATGGCTTCAAGTTAGCCTTTGGAAGTTTGGTCAAAACTCGGTAAACAACATCGTGGACATTACAAACTACATCCTCTTACCCTGGTGATCTTCACTTTCATCAATTGAGAGTACCTCTCAATTTGGGTCATCTCTCAAAACAAGATCGAAGCGGCGAAGTAATGCAGGGGAGCGGGCGCGGACCCACTGCCGCCGATGCTCTCAGGCTCGTCGCACATGATCTCGAAACCGCGGACCTTGCCCCGCCGCAGCATGTGTCCCAGATCATCGACTTCGCATTCGATGACCATGG
>QOAS01000130.1 GCA_003972855.1 Gammaproteobacteria bacterium
CGACTTCATTATAACCCCCGTTAGAGTTGGAAAAGATTTTATAGCGGCAAAATTTGAAAAACCCGCAAAGGTAACCTCCGAATTTTTCTATAAATGTTTGAAACTCTTAGAGAGTGAAACTATTCCTATTTCCGAAAGAAGAAAATTCCGAAGGTTTTACGTTGAACCATTCAACATAATAGTGGATACACCTGTAGGAATGGGTATTCTATATGACATCTCCCTTGGAGGTATGAAAGTTAAATTGAAGAGAACCTACGAAGTTGATGAGGAACTTTTAAAAGACTCCTTTGCGGTTTCCTGTTTTTTACCCTCCAAAAATGAGGAATACATTTTGGATTGCGAACTTTTGGATAGGTCCGAAGAAGGGTTTATTCAATTAAAGATAGCCCGTTGGGACGAACAGGCTTTAAAACTCATATCCCGAATACTGGAGCTTATAGTTGAGAACAAAAAGGTTTAGCTTCCGCTTTAACCTACTACCTTATGCGCTTATCCCAAATAAAGGAACTTGTGAAGGAAACAGCCAATGGTTTTGAATGGGAGATTTTTCTTATCCGCAAAAGGAATTTAAAAATTTCAACCGAAAATGGAAACTTTGAAAAAATTACAACCGCGGAAGACTACGCGGTGGCGGTAAGACTTTTAAAGGATAAAAGAGTAGGTTTTTCCTACACTACCCAAGTGGAACCCTCCGCACTTAAGAAATTGGTAAGCCAACTTAAGGAGATTACTTTACTGCTTAAACCCGACGAGGGAAATGTATTTAAAACCTCTGTGGATAAGGCATCGGTGGAAACTCCCTTTGACGGGGAAGGTATAAAACTACCCATTGATGAAAAGATAGAAAAGGTAACCTCCTTTGAGAGGAATTTGGTAAAACTTCACCCTTACGTTACGGGAACGAGGGAAACCACCTTTTCCGAGGTAATTTACGAGGTTGAATTTGCCAACTCCTTTGGGGTGGAATTCTCTTACGGCGGAACTTCCTATTCTCTCGTGACTTCGGTTTTGGCTCAAAGTCCCCGAGGGGATAAAACGGTAACGTGGGGTTATAAGGCGAGTCCCTACCTCTCGGATTTAAAGTGGGAGAATTTAGCCAAAGAGCTTGTCCAAAAGGCGGTGGATACCTTAGACCCGAAACCTATGGAAAGTAAAACTATGCCCGTTTTATTTCACCGCTCCGCCTTTGTCCAACTTTTGGAGGAGTTTTCTCCTCTCTTTTCCGGCGAAAGTGCCTTAAAGAAAAAAACACCCCTTTTGGGTAAGGAGGGTTTGAGGGTGGCATCCGAGGATTTTACCCTAATTGACGACGGAACTTTAAAGGGAGGTATATCCACCCACCCTTACGACGATGAGGGAGTTCCCCAACAGAGGACGGTTTTGATTGAAAACGGAACCTTTAAAAGTTTCTATCACTCCCTTTTTACCGCGGTTAAAATGGGTTGCCAACCCACCGGAAACGGTTTCAGGGCTTCTATTTCTTCACCTCCCAAAGCGGATATTTCAAACCTTTACCTCAAACCCGGTGAGGCGGATTTTGAAGAACTACTAAATACGGAAGAGGAGGTTTTTGTGGTTTACGAACTTATGGGTCTCCACACCGCCGACCCCGTATCGGGAGATTTTTCCCTCGGGGCTACGGGGGTGGTTTACAAAAACCGCAAAAAGGTTTCCGCGGTTAGGGGTGTTTCGGTTGCGGGCAACTTCCTAAGTCTTATAAAAGATATTTCCCGAATAGGGAACGATTTGGAATTCTACTCAAACGTGGGAAGTCCCTCCGTTTTGGTTAAAAATATTACGGTAGGGGGCAAATAATGGTCTATTGGGCTGTAGTTCTAACCATTTGGGTGGTTTCTTTAATGGCAACCGCTTTGGGAGGGGCTTTTCTTTTAAAAAGCCTTCAGGGGGGTGGGTTTTTAACTCCCGCCCTCCTCTTGTTGATAGGTATTCTCTTGAACTTCTTGGTGGTTAATTTCCCCATCGAAGGTGGGGGTAAATCTATGGACAAACAGACCCTAAAAGCCCTTGAACTTATGGCAAAAACCGCCAACTTAGCCCCCAAAGCGGTAAAAGAGGGGTTAGAAAAAATAATCGCTAAATATTCCTAAAGGTTTAAGATACTTACCCAATGCCTTCGGATAAAGTTAAAATGTTATTTGAAAAGAAAACGAAAAGTATAGTTAAAGTTTTGGAAGATAAAGAGGACATAAACAAATACGAAAGGGATGAAATAATAAATGCAATTATTTTGGGAGATGCTTTGAAAATTTTAAAAAAACTTCCTCCGAAAATTTTTGACATGGTTTTTATAGACCCTCCATATTTCCTTCAACTTCCCAAGAAAACACTCCGAAGGTGGAAGGTGAAGACGGTTGTAGAAGGGGTTTATGATGATTGGGATAAATTTTCTTCCTTTGAGGAATACGATAACTTTATCCAAAGTCTGCTTTTAGAAATAAAGAGAGTTATGAAAGATAATGCAACCGTATGGGTTATAGCAACTTACCATAGCATCTTCCGCATCGGAAAAATAATGCAGGATTTGGGTTTTTGGATTTTGAACGATGTAATTTGGGTTAAAACAAACCCTATGCCGAATTGGTTAGGGGTAAGATTTACCAATGCAACCGAAACTCTCATTTGGGCAGTAAAGGATAAATCGGTAAAAAATTATACTTTTAACAGAGAATACGCAAAGGAATTTGGAATGGGAAAAGTGGGTTCCAATGTGTGGGTTCTTCCCATTTGTAGCGGAAGGGAAAGGTTAAAGGATGAAAAAGGTAAAAAAGTTCACTCAACACAAAAACCTATAGAATTGCTCAAAAGGGTTATATTGACCTCCACCAAAGAGGGAGACCTAATATTAGACCCACTAGCCGGCGTAGGAACTACTGGATATGTGGCGCACGCCTTAAACAGAAATTTTGTAATGATTGAAAAAAATCCGGAATATGTAAAGTGGATACAAAAAAGGTTTGAGAAACCTCTCAATTTGAGAGGAAAACTATGAACTATGAAAAATTTTGTCAAATTTTAAACTTCTATCTTTTTGGAAATGAAAAAAGGGAACTTTTGAAAAAAATCGCACTTCACCCCGAAAGGTTTATAGGACTTTTTCGCCCTTCTAAAGCGGGAGCGAAAATTTTGCAAAACATTTTGCAATCCCGTGAAATCAAATTTGGTGACGCATTAGAAAAAATATTTGAGGAAATCGTGGTAGATTTGGGATACAAAACCTTAGATAAAACTATAGTTAAGGAAAATGGTGAAAGATTGGAGTTGGATTTATTTTTTACCGACGGAAATAAATTCTTTTTTGTGGAAATGAAGGTGAGAGATGACCACGATTCTTCAAAGAAGAGGGGACAAATAACCAACTTTGAAGCAAAACTGGAAGAATTATTCAAGATTTACGACAATAAATTAATCGCAATCATGTACTTTGTAGACCCTTATTTTGTTAAAAATCAAAATTTTTATCTTAAAGAATTATCAAAATTGGAAATGTATTACGGTGTATCTACATATCTGTTTTATGGCAA
>QOAS01000119.1 GCA_003972855.1 Gammaproteobacteria bacterium
CATTGATAGACATACCGTTAACAAACATACGGATAGCCTGTTCTTTAATGTGGCGAGGTCTGAAGATATGGGAGGCGGAAGGGGTAAATCTGCGTCCGCAGATAGTACAAAGGAATGTTTGCTTACCCCACTGTTTACCGTCTTTTACAACAAAATGAGACCCACACTCTGGACATTGGGGCTTCTTTAAAAGTTCTTCTCTTATCTCTTTTGTTATTCTCATCCCCCTCATCTATTAGGATAACACCCCCTAATTAGGTTTTTAGCTTATAATATTGGACTATTTATCCTTTTGCAATCCCATTTCTATTCTTTTTTTCAAACACCCTCGGAAAATTCTTGACTTACCACCTTGTCGGTATTAAACTTTTAAGTTTAGTCCTCCAAGGAGGGGTGGCCGAGAGGCCGAAGGCGGCTGCTTGCTAAGCAGTTGAGCGGGGTGACCCCCCGCTCCGCGGGTTCGAATCCCGCCCCCTCCGCCTTAAACTAAACCCTTCATGAACCCAAACGAGGTAAAAGAGTTACTTCTAACCAAAGGCGGTTACATCCTATCAACCCTCCTCTCAAGGGGTGGGCTTTACGCGGAAATTTTCTACGAGAGGAGTTTGTTTACCCGAATTTACTACGAAAACGGTAAAGTGGACAAAGTTTCCCACGGGTGGGAACTGGGGGTCGGGCTTAGACTTATAAAGGACTTTAAGGTTTATTACGGATACACCAACAACCCAACCTTTGAAAACCTTCTGCAGTTGGCTAAAACATTGGCAAAGGGTGAAGGGCAAGGACCCATAAAGTGGGGACTGATAAAAAGGGAGGGACAAACCGAGGTTCAAATAGACCCCGAAGAAACACCCTTTACCAAAAAGGTGGAACTTTTGGAAAGGGCAAACCAAAAGGCGAGGGAAATAGGTAAAGACCTCGTAAAGCAGGTTTTGGTCGGATTTGCGGACAAAACAAGGGAAATTTTGGTTATAAACTCCCTCGGTGAGATTGCCAATGACACCCAAAAAAGGGTGGTCTTTTTCGTGGAAACCGTAGTGGGCAAAAACGGGGAACTCTTTAGGGGTTTTGAAAGTGTCGGGGGACTTTACGGGCTGGAGATTTTTGAAAAGACACCTCCCGAAACCGTTGCACAAATAGCCACCCAAAGGGCTTTACTACTGACAAAGGCAAAACCCGCTCCCGCGGGAGAGTTTACCGTGGTAATGGGTTCAAAGGCGGGGGGAACGATGATACACGAGGCGGTCGGACACGGATTGGAGGCGGACTTAGTCCAGAAAGGGGTTTCGGTTTACGACAAATCCAAATTGGGTAAAAAGGTTGCCAGCCCCTTGGTAACGGTAATAGACGATGCGACAATATCCCACAACAATGGAAGTTTCTTTGTGGACGACGAGGGAGTTCCCGCCCAAAGGAAGGTTTTAATAGAAAACGGCATCCTCGTAGGTTACATGTATGACCGCCTTTCCGCCTTCAAAGATGGGGTTGAAAGTACCGGCAACGGCAGAAGGGAGAGTTACAAACACATTCCCATAGTGAGGATGACCAATACCTTTATAGCACCGGGTAAGGACAATCCCGAGGACATAATAGCGGACACCAAAAGGGGTATTTACATAGCCAAAATGGGTGGGGGAGAGGTAAACACCACCACCGGGGATTTCGTTTTTGAAGTCAGCGAAGCCTACCTAATTGAGAACGGAAAAATAACCTACCCCATAAAGGGTGCGGTGCTTATCGGAAACGGTCCCAAGGCGCTTTGGGATATAGACGCGGTGGGAAGAGACCTCGGTTGGTCAATAGGAACTTGCGGTAAAGAGGGGCAAGGTGTCCCCGTTACCGACGCCCAACCGACGGTCAGGATAAAGAAACTAACCTTGGGGGGAACCCAAGTTTAATTTTCCCCTTTATGTCCTCGGAGAGTTTCGTAATAAAAGAGGGAACACCCAAAGGGGTTTTAATAAAAAAAGTCCTCACCCTTTCGGTTCCCATTATTCTTTCCAACCTCCTCTATACGGTTCAAAATTTCGTTTCCCTCCTTTTGGTTGCACCACTGGGAAGTCTTGCCATAGCGGGTGTGGGTTTTGCCTCCACCCTCCTTTGGTTGGTATATTCGGCTATGGCAACCGTCTATACGGGTGTAAATGTTTTGGTAGCCCAATCGGTGGGAGCCAACAAAAGGGCGGGAATTTATACCTCCTTGGGGGTAATCCTTTCCGTTTTATTTGCCCTACCTTTAACCCTTTGGGGGGAGGAGCTTATAAAGTTCTTCCTCTCCCTCTTTGGGACTCCAAAGGAGGTTTTGGAAACCGCGGTGGAATATTTAAAGCCTATATTTTTACTCTTGCCGTTTGCCTTTGTTACCAACAGCCTAAATGCGGTCTTTAACGGCTTGGGAAAAACCAAGGTGGTTTTCTACGCAACCATATTCACCACCGCGGTTAATATCTTCTTGGCTTTAGTGCTGATTTACGGAAAGTTAGGCTTCCCCGCTTTGGGCGTTGAGGGGGCGGGCTTGGCGGTGGCATTGGCGGAAACGCTTGCTATAGGCGTTTACCTTCCCTTTTTACTTAAAGACGAGAGAATAACCCCGCGGAGCGGGGAGTTTTTTAACCTAAAGGAACTTTTAAAACTCCTCAAAGTGGGACTTCCTACGGGAATAGAAAGGCTGATTATGAGCTTTTCCTACAACATCTTTGTGGGGTTGGTGGCGATATGCGGAACAAACGCTTTGGCGGGTTTCCAAATAGGGTTAAGAATTGAGTCGGTTTCCTTCACGATAGGTATGGCTTTCGCCTTTGCGGGAACCACCCTTGCGGGACAAAACTTAGGAGCAAAAAACCCCTACGGGATAAAAGTCGGAGTGAAAACCACCTTGGCGGTCGCACTGATTCTTATGACCTCCTTGGGTATCCTTATGGCTTTGTTTTCCCACCCCTTGGCGAGGTTTTTTACCAACGACCCCGAGGTGGTGTCTTATACCGTCAAATACCTCTACATTGTCGCCTTTTCCCAACCCCTTATGGCGGTAATCTTTGTCCTTTCGGGTGCAATAAGGGGTTTGGGTAAAACCAAAATACCCCTTATGGTAAACATTGCCAACTTTTGGCTCGTGCGTTTGATACCTTCAATGGTGCTACTGAAAGTTTTTAAAACCCCTTTAGTTCCTTGGGGTGCAATGATTACGGAAAACCTCACCCGAAGCCTTAGTTACCTCTACATCTACAAGAAGGTTTTAAAGTTTTAGCCCCTCGGGGGGTTTTCAACTTTCAAATAAACTCCATTAGGTAGATGTCCAAAACCTATGATATACCCCTAAGGCGTTTAATAACTAAACTTTTGCAAAGGGTGAGTGATTTTTTATAAAGTCTTGAAGAAAGTCTTGAAGTAAGAGGAGAATAAGCTTATCATCTGGGAAAGGAGAAAATCTCAAACTTCGTCGTATCAATAACTCAAGAAACTTAAGTAGGTCTAAAATAAGTAGATAAGCATTAGGCATAACAAAGGAAAGAAGAAACTTTTTAAAGTCTATACCATTGAGGT
>QOAS01000076.1 GCA_003972855.1 Gammaproteobacteria bacterium
GAGCAGAAAATATAGAAATCCGCTTTTGAAACTGCCCCATAAATTCGTATCAACGGCGGCTAATACTGTTCTCACTTTGTGATTTTTTTCAAATTTTCATTACAAAAAATCCGCCAGAAAGCCCTTAGCTTTAGCTAAGGGATGAATGGCGGAAAAAACTTGAAAACTCCATAGGTAGCGAATAAAATCTTCCCTATGGAGAGAGGGGATAGTGGAAGCTAAAAACAAAAAGCTTCCCAACTATCCCCTAAAAAGGGTAAAAGTATCGGGGAGGCTAATTCCCTCCCCGTAGATGGACTGACACGCCCTTCATAGGGAGGAAAAGAGGTAATCCCTATGGAGTAGCTCGCTCCTTTATGGGAGCGAGAAACCCCCTGCTTTAGCGGGGAGAGTGTCATTTGTTGGCAAGCCTTTTGATGTTTTCTACGATTTTTTGAGTCATACCTTTGGTGTCTACCTTTATGGTTCCCTCGCTGTAAATGTCCGCGGTTCTGTAACCTTGGTTTAGGGTTTCCTCTATGGCTTTCTCTATTAACATGCCCGCCTCGTCCATATTGAAGGAGTATTTGAGCATCATTCCCGCGGAAAGTATAGTCGCTATGGGGTTGGCTATACCTTGACCCGCAATGTCGGGTGCGGAACCGTGAACGGGTTCATATAAAGCGTATTTATCACCTATGGAAGCGGAAGGTAACATTCCCAAAGACCCCGGCAATACCCCTGCTTCGTCCGAGAGGATGTCTCCGAAAATATTACCGGTTACTATAACATCAAATGTAGAAGGTCTCCTTATAAGTTGCATCGCCGCGTTATCAACATAAAGGTGTTCAAGTTCAACGTCGGGATAATCCTTTGCCACCCTATTTACGACCTCTCTCCAAAGGGCGCTTACGTCCAATACGTTGGCTTTATCAACGCTGGTAACCTTTTTCTTTCTCTTCCTTGCGATTTCAAAGGCTTTGCGGGTAACCCTTTCAATTTCATCTTCGCAATACTTCATAGTGTTCTTTCCGCACTTCTTACCGTTTTCTTCGTAAATACCTCTCGGTTCTCCGTAATAAATTCCGCTTACGAGTTCCCTAACCACGAGCAAGTCGGTTCCCCTTACCACTTCCGGCTTTAGGGGAGAGCTATCTATAAGTGCGTCAAAAACTTTTACGGGGCGAAGGTTTGCATAAAGGTTCAAAGCCTTTCTTATTTTCAGAAGCCCCCTTTCGGGCTTTTTATCTTGGGGAAGGTTATCCCATTTGGGACCTCCCACCGCCCCCAGCAATACCGCATCGCTGTTTAAACAGAGTTCCAAAGTTTCATCGGGCAAAGGTTCTCCCGTTTCGTCTATGGCGATACCGCCTATCAATCCTTCGCGGTATTCAAACTTAACCCCGTAAATTTGAGAGATGGTGTTTAAAACTTCCAAAGCGGCATCAACGACTTCGGGACCTATTCCGTCTCCCTTTAAAACCGCTATTTTGAATACTTTTTCCATGAAGGTAATAAATAATAAAAACAAAGCCCTACCACCGGCGGTTTATCTTTTCCTTAACCTCCCGCAGTTTTTGGAGTTTCTTAGATAGGGAGGAAATCTGGGCATTTAATTTCTCTATATTGGTGTCCAAATATTCGGTAACCTTTGCCAGTTTCTCCCCGAACTTTTCCTTGTAATATTCCGAGTAAAGTTTTTTATAGTAATCCCTTAACTTGGAAATCCTTTCCGAAAGCCTTTTTTGGAGAACCCTTTTGGCGCTAAACACCCTAAGGAGGGAAACAAAACCCAAAAGACCTCCCAAGGTGGTTAGTAAAAATCCCGCTTCACCCCTTTGTGAGGTAATGAGGAATATACCCACCGCAATGAAGAGCAAAGAGGGAATTAAAAACCACTTGGCGAGACTGCCCGGTTTTCCAACCAATTTGGGGAAGTTGGAGATGTCCTCACCCAGTTTGTTTTTCATTGATTGCAAGTTGGGTGGAATTGTGGGTTCAACCACCACGGTTGGAAAGAGTTTTTTCATCTTAACGAAATCGGGTCGGTAGTCCAATAACCTTTCAACATCGGAAAGCCAATCGGTAACCAAAAACTTAACTTTAATGTTTTGTTCCAGTTCGTCTATAACGCTCTCGGGATTGCGGGCAATTTGCAGGGAAGAATATTTGGAAAGAAGCTCTTCCGTTTCCTTTTGTAACACTTCAAAAAGTAAATCTACATTTTGGTTAATTTTCTCCAACCTCTCATTTAGGGATTTTTGGGCGAAGTTTAGGACATTTTCCTTAAGTTCTTCCCACTCCCTTTTGCGGTTTAAAAGGCTCTCCAACTTAGCCTCTTTGTCCAATACCTCTTGACCCGAAAGGAGCTTCAAAACCTTTTCCTTTAAGGAGGCAAATTTAAGCCTTTTTGCCCTTTCCGCGACCTCTTCAAAGATAAACCTTCTAAAGGCTTCCCACTCTTCGGTTACCACGGGGAAGTCTTTTAGTTGCTTTCTTACCGCCCTTATGGAAAAGGCAAAAATGGGGGTATTTTCAACATCTTCCGCACTCAAAATGTTTCTGAGCTTTTCCTTAATAAACTCCTTCAAGCGGTTAAGTTTATTGGAGTCCTCCTCGTAAACGGAGGGGTCTTCAAAAATATTTATTACATAAGCCCATTGGGTACTGTGGCGGTCTTTTAACAGGTTTAGCAAAAGCTCTATCTCCTTCGTATAAGGTTGGTTGGAGGGGGCTACTATCACTATCAAATCCGCCTTGTGAAGGTAACGCATAAGGGCATCTTCATGCTCTCTGATGGCGGAGGAAAGTCCCGGCGTATCTACCAATGTTATGTGTTCCAACTTGGGGTCTCTTAGGCAAACTTGTTCGGTATATTCGTCCAAATGTTCTCTTTTCTCAACGGGGCAATCGGTAACCAAGACAACCCTATTGGTTGTGGGTAAATCCCTCTCAGCTAAAATTTTCTTTCCGAGCAAGGTATTTATAAGGGAGGATTTTCCCGCGTTGTATTCTCCTACGAAGGCTATATGCGTTTTATCTATGGAGTTGTAAAAGTCTTCAACGAAACGGGCGAGATGTTCCAGCTGTAACTCTTTAAGGGCTATTTTAAGTTCCTTAAGGAGTTCTTCCATTGGAGGATATTTTAAAATTTCCCTCTATCGGCGATGCGAAATTTAATTTTCACACTGCTAATGTTAATAGGAGTTCCCTTCACCCTTTTTGGGGAAAAAAGTGCAAAAAAATTTGTGTTTCTCGGTTTTTTCGCGGGTTCCCATGCGGTAGAAAGAATTAAAGAAATTCAACCTTTGCTAAAGGTAAAGGATATGGTATTCTATGCGGTCGTTTCCGACGAGCCTTTCTTTTTCTCGGGAAACATTGCGGAAAAAGAGATTAAATTAACAGTATATAAAGTGTCACACTGTGCCACATTTGCTGCAATGAGAAACTCAGAGTGAGTGAGTGATTATGGAGTTTAACGTCGCTGCGGAAATCTTTCACCCATTTGCGACGATTAAACATTTAATTATTTTACTATATG
>QOAS01000034.1 GCA_003972855.1 Gammaproteobacteria bacterium
TTCTATAAAGCTTTTCCACTCTTCCACTTCAAGGGGATTTTTTTCCAGTAACTCCCTTAGCACCTTTTTCAATCTTTCAACCCTTTTATATTTGGCGGAAGGTGTTAAACCTTCAAGGAAACAATCCGTGGAATACTTATCCCGAAAAATCCAGTGGCACAAGGTTTTAATTTGGTCTTCCTTAAAATGTTTTTCCACCGTATTTAGAAATGCGGAGGCACCCGTTTTCCAATCTATGTCCTCCAAGGGGTTTTCTTTATCGGGGATTACATCTCCCAAAGTTTGTTTTTCATCTTCATCACCTTGGGGGTTGTAGAGGCTTTTATCTAAACTCTCCGAAATATGTTTTCTTAAAGTGTCCACCTTTCTCAAACGGTCTATTACTAACCCGCTAATCTTTTTAAGGAGGTATCCCGAAGTAAGCCTTGCCTTTTTTTGGCTAAATTTCTTTTTCGTATCTTCCCTTAGGAGCCAGAGGAAAAAATCTTGGGTTATTTCCTCCGTTAGTTCCTCAATCTCTTTGTAATCCGCTGTTTGGAAGTAAAGCCTTACCCTCTTGGCAATAACCGTCTTTACCACAAGGTAATATCTCCTTTGAATTTCATTAAGTTCTTTCCCACTAAGAATTTCCAAAACTATATCCGCAAAAGTTTGTTTCATTTTTCAACCTCCGTTTGGGAGCAGAATTTTTTTATCCTTTCAAGATTTTTACAACAACCGCACAGGGTGGCTAATTCCTCCATTTGAAATCTGCTTAGGAATACGGCTTCGTATTTTCCCCTCCGAGTCTGAAACAGATACGCAACCTCGTAGAAGGGGAAATCTTTACAGCCTTCTTTTTCACAGAGGGTAAGGTTTGCCTTTTTTTGATAACCCTTTTGGGAACCCGAAAGAAAAACTACCGCAAAGGTTTCCCCGTAACAATGCGCACTCAAAAACGGTCGCCTTTTTCTATTGTTTTCCTTTGAATGGTAAAGATTTCTCCCCGTAATTTCCTCAAGACGCAAAAGGTCGTTAGCCAACCAAAGGCAAATGTTTTTTTGTATTTCCTCCCCGCTTGGTTTAAAAGCTTCCTTAATAAAATCTTCAATTTGCATTAAAAAGAAATTTTTAAACGACAAAATACCAAATTTTGTTTCTTTTAACCCCTTTTAAAATCCTATAACCCTTATGGGTTTGAAAACTCCTCTATACGAACTCCACAGGGAGCTTAAGGCTAAGTTTGTTCCCTTTGTGGGTTGGGATATGCCCGTTAGTTACACCTCCATTTTGGACGAGGCGGTGGCAGTAAGAACTTCCGCCGGAATATTTGACGTATCCCACATGGGGAGAATCTTTGTAAGAGGCACCCGTGCGGGGGATTTTTTAAATTACCTTACCACCAACGATGTTTCAAAACTCAAAACCGGTGATGTTCAGTATTCGCTAATTCTCAACGAAAAAGGGGGAACGGTAGACGATGTAACCGTTTACAAGTTAGGCGAAGAGGAGTTTATGCTCTGTGTAAACGCCTCCAATAGGGAAAAGGTTATCCACCACGCCAAAAGGTTAGCCTCCGACTTTGGGGTTGAAATAGAGGATAAAAGTCACAAGTTGGTTCAAATAGCCCTGCAGGGACCCCGTGCGGTGGAAATTTTGGAAAAATTCTATCCCTCCGTCGGGGAATTAAAGTTCTACACTTTCAAAACCTTTGGGAAGATTATAGTTTCCCGAACGGGCTACACCGGTGAGGACGGGTTTGAAATATACATTCCCTCCAAAGAGGGTGTGGAGCTTTTTAAAAAACTCTTGGAATTTGCCAAACCCTGTGGTCTCGGGGCGAGGGATATCTTGAGAATTGAAGCGGGCTATCCGCTTTACGGACACGAACTAAGCGAGGAGCTTGACCCCCGCGAAGCCAACTTAAGCAGGTTTATAAAAATGGAAAAAAGTTTTTACGGAAAAGAGGGGCTTGAAAGGAGGGGTGAACCCAAAAGGAAGCTCTTCGGTCTCAAATTGGAAGGGAGGAGAATAGCCCGTCAAGGGGTAAAGGTTTTCAAAGGGGATAAACCGATAGGAGAAGTTACCAGTGGAACATATTCCCCCAACTTAAAGGCTTCCATAGCCTTGGCATTTTTGGACAAAGAGGTTCAAAGGGGAGAGGAAGTTGAAGTTTTAATAGGCAATAAACCCGTAAAAGCTCAAGTTGTAAGTCCCCGTTTTATAGACAACACACCCCGTAAGGCGAAAAATAAGTTTCTGTAATGAACGGAGCAAACCTATTTTTGGAATTCCTTTCCCTCTTTCCCCTTAAGGTGAAGGGGGAAAATTGCATAAACTCCGAGGGGAAAGTTTTCTGTTCGCGTTGTAAGGAGGTTTGTCCCCATTTGGCGATAGAGTTTGAAAACAACACCCCCAAGGTGGATACGCAAAGATGCACCGTTTGCGGTCTCTGTTTTTCCGAATGTCCCGTAAATGTTTTTGAAATAGAGATAGACCTAACCGAGTTTTACAAGGATAAAACTCCTCTAAAGGTGGGGTGTTTTTTAAGCGATTGGGAGCTTGATATAAAAGTCCCCTGCTTGGGAATGTTAAACGAGGAACTTTTAACCTCGCTGGCGCTCCACAGCGGGGAGGTTTATTTGGACACCTCCAAGTGTAGCATTTGCCCCCAAGGGGGAATTTACAAATACATAAAAGAATATATAGAAAGGGCTAACTTGCTCCTGCATTACCACAGAGCGGAAGGGAAAGTTAAAGAAAGCTCCCAACCACCCGAAAGCGGAGAGGAGGAGGAATTTTTAAAGGAACTTTTTGGGGAAGAGGAAAAAGTTAGGAAACCCACTTTGAGCAAGAGGATTAATGTCCCCCTCTGGAGGCAATTGTTTTTTGAAAAGGTTAAACTCCTAAGGGCGGAAAATCTCTGTTACCAACCGGTGAAGGAGGAGAGGCTAAGGTTTGCCAAACCCATCTTTGACCCCAATAGGTGCCAATCAAGTAAGGTTTGCTCCTTTTGGTGTCCCACCCGAGCCCTTTCCTCCGACGAAAGGGGAACCTACTTTACCCAAATTCTTTGCACCGATTGCGGACTTTGTCAAAAGGTGTGTCCCAATTCCGCCCTCACTTTGGAAAAGTCTTTTGTTCCCCGAAACAACGTTATGGCGGGAAAAATTCCTATCACAAGGAGTGAGAAAAAAATTTGTAAAAACTGCGGAAGGGAATTTATTGCGACCCAAGGGCAAGAGTATTGTCTGTATTGCCAAAAAGACCGCCAAATGGAAAAACTTATAAAGGATTTCCTCTTTGGGGAGAACAATGGTTAGACCCAAAAAGCATTTCGGACAACACTTTTTAAAGTCCAAAGGGGTTGTGGAAAAAATTGTTTCCGCTTTGGATATAGACGGCGGGAGTGTAGTTTTAGAAATAGGGGCGGGAACGGGTGTCCTAACGGAGGAACTCCTAAAGAAAAACCCCAAAAAACTCATCACGGTGGAGGTTGATAGGGAACTTATACCCCTCTTGGAGGAAAAATTTGG
>QOAS01000004.1 GCA_003972855.1 Gammaproteobacteria bacterium
AAACCGCAGGTGTTTACCAAGATTAGCTCCGCCTCCGAGGGGTCGTCGGTAAGCTGGTATTTCTCCTTTAGCAGTCCCAGAACCCTTTCGCTATCAACGGTATTTTTGGCACATCCCAAACTCACCAAAAAAGCCTTGGGTTTTTTCATCTTTAAACCTCTTTAGGAGAATTTTTCCAAAACTTCCTTAAACCTCTTGGTGCTGTCCTCAACCTCCTTTGGATCGGAAGAGGAGAATATTGCGGAACCTACCACTATCCAGTCCGCCCCCGCCTTTAAAACATCTTCTACATTGTTCAGCTTTATTCCCCCGTCCACCTCAATGGCGACCTTTTCCTCCAAACCCAACCGCACGAGGATATTTTTCAGTTTTTCTATCTTCCTTAGTGAGGTGGATATAAACCTTTGTCCCCCAAAACCGGGGTTTACCGACATTACCAATACAAAGTCCGCAAAAGGTAGGATTTCTTCCAAAACCCCTACGGGGGTTGCGGGGTTTATAACCACCCCCGCTTTGGCATCTAAGGACTTTATAAGGGAAACAGTTCGGTGCAGATGCCTTTCCGCCTCCCAATGGACGGAAACCGCATTGGAGCCGTTTTTAACGAATTCCTCCACCCAGCGGGAGGGTTCTTCCACCATTAGGTGGCTGTCTATAAAGGTATTAACCCTCTTGGCTACCGACCCCACGATGGAAGCGCCGAAGGTGAGGTTTGGAACGAAATGCCCGTCCATTACATCCATATGCAGTCCGTCCGCACCGCCCCTTAGCGTGGCTAAAATAAGCTCCCCCAAGTTCCAAAAATCCGCGTTTAAAATTGAAGGAAGAAGTTTTTTCTCCGCCATTAAATTAAGAAGTGTCCAGAGAATAGTCTCTTTATGAACATCTTGAAAGGTTTTATTTTGACAATTGTTTTCCTGATAGTGGCGAAGTTATTTTTCGTTGAAGCCTACAACATACCCAGTAAATCTATGGAACCCACCCTTTTGCAGGGAGATTTTATACTTACCAACCGTTTGGTTTACCTATTTTCCAACCCCCGAAGGGGAGATATCGTGATATTTGAATACCCCTACCAGTCCCAGTTTGGAAATAAACTCCTTAAGGTGGTCTTTGTAAAACGGGTTATCGGTTTGCCGGGGGACGTAGTAGCCTTCCGCAACGGTTTTTTGAGTATAAACGGAAAACCCTTGCAGTATAAAAAGGTTAAGGAAACCCCTACGGAGGTTTACTACGAGGAAACCATCCCCCGAAAGGAGGGGGAAATAAAACACCTTATAAAGTTTAGTAAAAATCCCCCTTTACCCGCCCTTTTGGGGAGGTTGGGGGTTCTAAAGGACGCTATACCACCCTCCGCCTGTTTGGAAGTTTCTCCTTTAAACCCCCAAATATGTTCGGTAATAAAGGTTCCCCAAGGTTACTACTTTGTAATGGGTGACAATCGGGACAACAGCGAGGACGGTAGATATTGGGGATTTCTCAAAAGGGATAAGATTCTTTCAACACCTTTTGTGATTTACTTTTCGGGGGAGGTTCCCCACCTATCGCCGGAGCAAGCCAGTCCTTTAAGCGGTATAACCCAACTTATACACGCCCTATTTCACCCGAGGTTTGATAGGATTGGTAAACCTTTAATATACTAATTTCCTTTCGGATAAAACCGATTGGATAGGGAGGTTGAAAATGGAATTATGGGCTAAAATAGGCGGAGAAAAGTTTAAATTCCAAGGTTCTATGCTTAAGGTTTTGGAAAGCGTTTTGGAAAAGGCAAAAGAGAAGGGAGGGGAAGCTGAGCTTCTTTCCTTCCACGCGGGACAAAAGGAAAGGAGAAGACTAAAGAGGGAATTGCGTTGCGCGGGTAAAAATTTGGTTGAAGCGGCGAGAAACTACGTCCGTTGGGCTTATCAGATAGAGGCGAGAAGACTTAAAAGGCAAATAAAGGAACTCAAGAAAAAGGAAAGAATTAACTCCAAAGGAATAAGGTTTCTACCCAAAGGGGTTCAAAAGAGAATAGAAGAACTCCAAAAGCAGTTGGAAGCCGTTAACGAAAAATTGGCAAACCTTTAAAGAGGTTTAAAAATCTTCTCCACAGAGACTTTTTTTTCTTTCTCTCCAACCTAATCGGTGGAAGGTAAACCTTTTTCCCACCCTTTAGGGTTTTCTCCAGTTTCTTAAGCTCCTTGGAGAGTTTACCGATGTCAAAAGGTAAAGCCTTAAGCTCTTTGTTAAATTCCTTTAGGAACTCCTTTAGGTGTTTTATTTCCCCAAGGGCTTCCTCAAGTCTTTCCTTATCCAAAAGAAACGCCAAGGTGGAAAGCTTCTTTATAACCCTGTAGGTTATAAGTTCCCGTGAACTCTTTATGTAAGGCAGATAATCCTCCAAATACAGGGAGGCTTCCTCGTAAAGTCCCTCGTTAAAAAGCCTTACCGCGTTTTCAATAACCTCCCAACCGTCGTTGGGTTTCCTAAACTTGCCCCACTTTTGGGAAATATACCAATACCTATACACCTTTTGGCAAAAGCTGTTTTTTAAGAAACCGTAACGGGGGTCTATGCTAACGGTTGCCTCCTCGGAGGGGGTATAGACCATAAGACCCGCCCCTTTTACGAAGGTATTTTCCCCCTCCCGCATATAGAAGAATTCCAACTCCAGCAGGTAATCCCTCCACGGGTAGCTGTCAAAGTCTATGAGGTATCTGCTCAAACAGTTTTTTATTTCGGAAATCGGTATCTCGTCCAAGTTGTAAATCCTGCTCAGCTGACAGTAACAGAGTCCTATATAAAGGAGTTCCTTTTTGGGTGGATACTCCAATATCTCAAACAAAAGGTGGGACATTTTTCTTCTCAAATACTCTTCTCTTTTTTTTAAAAGTTCGTTCATGCCCTAAAACTTAATTTAAACTTTTTTCGGAAAAACAATTCTCACTTTTTATCATTCCTTTTTCTCAAAAGGGGATTTTTATTTTCAAGGATTTTGAGCTTCGCCCTACCTATAGCCAAAGCCCCTTCGGGGATGTCGGTATTTACAACGCTTCCACCCGCTATAAAGCTCCAATCCTTTAGTGTTCTCGGCGCTATTATTAGGGAGTTGCTACCTATAAATACATTGTTTCCGACTTTGGTTTCGTATTTTTTTACACCATCGTAGTTGGCAAAAACCGTTCCCGCCCCTATGTTGGTGTTTTCCCCTATTTGGGCATCCCCTATGTAGGTTAGGTGTTTGGCTTTCGTCCCCTTGCCGATGGAGGATTTTTTTACCTCAACAAAGTTTCCTATTTCCGCCTCCTCCCCGATTAGGGAGTCGTTTCTTATCCTCGCAAAGGGTCCGACTATAGCCCCCTCTTTAACCTCGCAGTCGGATAGATAACTGTAAGGCAATACCCTAACGCGGTTGGAGATTTTGCAGTTTTCCAAAACTACACCCGTTCCTATAAGGCAATTTTCCCCTATTGCGGTATTTCCCTTTAAAACCACATGGGGTTCAATTTCGC
>QOAS01000025.1 GCA_003972855.1 Gammaproteobacteria bacterium
GACCATATCTAGAAATGAAGAGCGACGTTAAAGGAAAGTGAGTAGATATAGTTGTAGGAAGTGTAAAAATCCCTGCTACGAAAAGGAGAAATACAAACAGATGGCGCGCCTTATGAGTTACGCGGGTATGAAACTGGGACTTTCAAAGGTAAAGAGGAGGCTAAAAAAACTCCTCGGGAAGGCGGATTAAATTTCCACCCTAAGGTCGGGGTTTTCCAATACGATGGCACCCTTTTGGGGGTTGAAGTGAAGGGAAATCGCCCTTATCGGTAAACCTCTCTCCTTTGCGGTTTTTAGGAGTTTGCAAATCTCCTCGTCCCCTTTGCAGTAAGGTTTAAAACCCCCCACCGAGGGTAGGGCGCATATAAAGAGCAAACCGCTATGGGGTAGGTTTTCTATAAGCTCCCTTAGGTGTTTTCTACCCCTTTCGGTGGGACAATCTGGATACATTCCGAAGTTGTCGCTTGAACGCAGAACCGCACTCTTTACCTCCAAATAGAGGGGTTTTCCCGTATCTCTTTCCCTAAATAGGTAGTCTATAAGGGAGTTTTCACCTAAGGGGGCATTTTTCTTTTCCAACTTCCAGCGGGAGGGTGAAAGCCAAGGAAGTAACCCCTTTAGGAAAGCCTTTTCAAAGGCAACCATTTGGAGGTTGGTATCGGTAACCGCAAAAAGTCCGTTTAAGTCTTCCACCGCAAAGAGTTTGCAGTCGGTTTTTTTACCCCTTTTGGGTAAACACAGAACCGTTTTTCCCTCCGTGAGGAACTCCTTTAACCTTCCGCTATTGGTGTTGTGCGCCTTTAAAAGTTTCTCTCCCTTTTTGACCAAGACCGCAAAGCGGTTTAGCCTTTTTACCACCCGTGCTTGGAAAAAACTTTCTATCTTTAGGAGTTCCATTACTTTTAACATGGAAAACGAAAAAACCGATAAGGTATTTTAGTAATTACTAACTCCACAAGAGGTAAGGAAAATGGAAAAAGTTTTGGTTTTGGGCGGGGGTATCGGCGGGGTTGAAACCGCAATAGCCCTTGCGGACAAAGGTTTTGATGTAGAACTGATATCGGATAAAGATTACCTTTGGATACACCCGATATCCATATGGATACCCACCGGTGAAATCTCTCCCGAAGGGTGTCAAATACCGCTTAAACTCATTGCGGAGAGGAACGACTTTAAGTTCACCCTCGGTAAGGTTAAAAAAATCCTTTCAAAGGAGCGAAAAGTTTTGATAGAAACCGAGAAGGGTGAGGAGGAAAAAACCTACGACCGACTGGTGGTCGCCATAGGTGGGGTTAAGAAGAAACACAAAGGGTTGGAGCATACCTTTTCCACCTGCGGTGGCAAAGGGGAGCTTTTGCGCTTAAGGGAGAGGTATTACTCCCTTATTGAGAAAGGAAAGGGAACGATAGCCTTCGGTTTCGGGGGCAATCCCGCCGACCCCAGCGGGGTGAGGGGTGGACCCGTCTTTGAGGTTCTTTTTAACATTCACTACCACCTAAAGGGGTTGGGACTGAGGGATAAGTTCCGTTTGGTGTTCTTCGCACCTATGCCCAAACCCGGCAAGAGGTTGGGAGAAAAAAATGCGGACAAAGTGTTTGACTTCTTCAAAAAAATAGGGGTAGACTACAAAGTCGGGGTAAAAATTAAAGAGTTTCAACCCGACGGGATACTCTTTGAGGACGGCGAGAAGATAGAAAGCGACCTTACCATTTTCACCCCCGCCTTAGATGGACACCCCGTTTTAAAAGAGAGCGACCTACCTCTAAACCAAGCGGGATTTATAAAGATTGACCAATATTGTGCGGTGGAAGGTAGCGACTACACCGTTTGGGCTGTCGGCGATTGTGCCTCCATAGAGGGTCCCGATTGGAAGGCAAAGCAGGGACACTTGGCGGAAGTAATGGGAAGGATAGTGGCAAGAAATATTGAAATGGTCTCAAAAGGCGAACTCCAAAAGTTGGAAAGTTATCTGCCCCATGTTCACATAGTTTGCCTTATGGATATGGGTCCTTGGGGTGGAATTCTATTTGCCAGAACCCACAAAAGGACTCTGATGATACCTCTACCCAAGGTGGGGCATTGGCTCAAAAAACTCTGGGCGTGGTATTACAAAAATTCCAAACTTAGAAGGATACCCCGTATTCCCGGGTTTGACGCTCCTTGATAATCTTAGTTTCGTCCCTTATTGGTTATTCTTTTCTTTAATAAACACTTTTTGCGGTACAAGGAAATGAAAACTTTAAGAGAAAGAAAGTTAGAAACCGCTATTTGGTATTTTGCGAAAGAACACCTTAGGAGGACTGGAAAAAAGTTAACCCAAACAATGTTGTTTAAATATTTGGCTTTTTTAGACTTTTGGTCGGTAAAACAAATAGGAAGACCTGCTATAGGACTCGGTTATGACGCTTTTCCTTATGGACCCGTGCCTCGGAAACTCTATAGGGATTTTCAAAAGATTATCAGGTATAAAGATTACGAACTATTTAGGGTTATAAAGGAAGATGCCCCCTCGGGGGGAAAGAGAATATTTATAGTTCCAATAGAGGGAAAAGAAGGAAATCTAAAATTTTTTTCTAAATTTGAGTTGAATTTGATAGAAAAGCTTTTGGAAATCTTCGGGGACGGTTCTTTAACAGCACGACATTTCAGCGAGGCATCGCACCAAGAGTTGTTGGCTTGGAAAAAAGCTTGGGAAAAGGCTAAGAAATTAAACAGAAAAAGATATCCGATGCGGTTTGAGGATGAACTGGAAAATTTGGAGAATAACGAAGAAAAAAAGCTTCTTAAAGAAAGATTGGAAACATATGAACTTCTAATGGAGGAGCTTTAAAAGTGTCCTCCTTTCCAATAGGGAGTGTAATTATTATTGATAACTTTAGAGGAAAAGACGGAACTACAAAAAAGAGGTGGTTTGTTTATTTGGGCTTTTACAAAACTTTAGAAGGTCACATTATTTGCACCACAACTTCCAGAGTTGGCTATTACACCGACGGAAAAAGAAAGAATATACCGCATACAATTTTTGAACCGCGTTGTTTTCAAGTAAGGAGTGTTTTAGATGTAATGGGGGTATACTACCCAAATGAGGAAGAGTTTAAATCCTATAACCCCAGAAAGGTTTGTGAACTATCGGAGGAAGAACTTAAAATGGCATTAGAAGTTTTACTAATTTCCGACTATGTAGAGGAGATTATCAAGGATTACCTTAGAGAACTTTTGAAGAATTTTGATTAAACTACCCTAACTCCTATGCCTATGAAACTCGTTATCCTCCCCGAGGGGGCGGATTTGGACGCCCTCTCCTCCGCCTTTGGGGTTTTAAAACTATACCCCGACGCCTTTCTGCTTAGACCCAAACAACTTTCAAAAACCGCCTCTGCGGTTTTTAAGGACTTTAAACACCTCTTTAGGTTAATAGAAAACCCACCCGCGGAGGTTGAGACCTTAATTTTGGTGGACAACTGCGGTT
>QOAS01000167.1 GCA_003972855.1 Gammaproteobacteria bacterium
TTTTACCAAATCCTTTAAATAGTTGGGCACTTCGTCTTTGGATTTTTTCTTTTTTCCAAAGATTTTATTAACTGCTTGAGGTGTATAAATGAAAATTACAGAGCCTATAACCGCGGTCGTAATGATGTAAATGGCGCTAAGGGGTTGCAAAGCTTTAGGAGCCATAGCGGTAACCACTATGGAAAATTCCCCCCTCGGAACCATTTCCAAAGAAGCCCTCAAGGAGAGTTTTGGGGAAAAGCCCGCTATTAAACCGCCTATATAGGTGCTTATTATTTTTCCGATGATACTTACAACCGCAAGAAGGGTCAGGAAAAGAATATTCGGCATTTGTGTTATCTCGGGTATGGAGGTACCAAAGTTGTAAAAGAATATAGCCATAGAAAGCTCCTTAAGGTCGTGGAGGGACTTTTCTATATCTTCCGCAAAGGGTGTTTCACCGAACATTAAACCCAAAATGAAAGCTCCCAAAACTTCACTTATTCCGAGCGAGTGAAAGCCACCCGCAACGAGCAAAAGCAGTCCCAACATTAGAAGAATTACATCTTCCGCTCCCGTTAGGATTTTCTCTAAGTAATTGGTTATTTTGGACAAAACAAACCTACCTAAAATTGCGGAAAGAACCACAACCGCAAACATTAGGAGGATATTGAGGGCTATATCCGTAGGGTTTACATTTCCCTTTGTTATACCGAAAAGGACGGAAAGCAAAATAATGGCTACAATATCTTCAAAGATTAAAACTCCCAAAATAAGCTCCGTTTCGGGGTTTATAAGTCTTTTGTAGTCTATTAGGAGTTTCGCTATTATGGAGGTGGAAGAAGGATAGGCTACGGTTGCAATAAATAGGGCTTCAATAAAGTTAAACCCAAACAGTAAAGCAAGCCCTAAAGGTGGGAAAAAATTTATTACAAAATCCGCAATACCCGCCTTCCAAGATTTGGCGGTCATAGATTTCAACTTTTCAAAGTTAAATTCCAGTCCTATAAAGAAAAATAGGAGGATTAAACCTAACTCTACAAAAAACTGCAAATGCTCCGCATGAATAAAATCTTTGGTAAGCAGTCCGAGAAATATTATCGGTATGAGGGAAGGCACTCCGAACCTTCGCGAAAGAAGTATTGAAAGGTAGATTAAAAATAACACCAATCCCGAATAAAACAACGCCATAAGGTTTAAAGATTTATATTTAAAAGTCTAAAAGGCAAAGGCTTAGGGAAGGTAAGAGCTGTATATTTCCCCGAATTCCTTTCTCACATCTATAAAACTTCCCGAGGGAAATTTAACCAACGAAGGAAAAACTTGTAAAAGCATTTTCGCCGCACTTTCGGGCGTATGCTTTGGGGCTTGCTTTATCCTTTTTACGGAGGGAAATCTATCCTCGTCGGTAGTTTGCAAAACTTTTTCCAACATAGGTGTGGTTATAAGACCGGGTGCCACCGATATGAGGTGGGAATTTTCAAACTCCCAATGGTAGAGTTTTATTGTGCAGTTCAACCCCGCTTTGGAGAGGGAATAGGCATTCCAACCTTTGTTGCAATTTACCGCCGCACCGCTGGAGATAGCCACTATCTGTCCCACCTTGAGTTTTCCCTCTTTTTGCAAATCCCAAAGGAGGTCTAAAAGCAATTTGTTACTCCAGAGGTTTACGTCTAAAATCCTCTGAAACTCCTTAAGGGGTGTAAATCGCATTTCCTTTAACTCGCCGAGGACTCCCGCATTTAACACCACCCAAGGGAGGTTTTCCTTTACCCTTTCCAAAAGTTGTTTCGCTTTGTCCCTTATCTCCTCAAGGTTAGAGAGGTCGCAAGCGGTAAAGACAAATCTCGGATTTCCTTTAAGTGCTTCAGGCTCTTTGCGGGAGAGGGCAAAAACGGTGTAACCCCTCTCTATAAACTCCTTTGCCAGAGCCAATCCCAAACCGCTTCCCACCCCGGTTATAAAGACATTGAGGTGAGGCTCTACTAATTTCCAAACTTCTTCAAAAACCTGCTCAAGGGTTTTTTCGGAGGTATCAATAACAACCGCATCGGGGGCAGGCTTAAACGGATACTCCTTACGGGTTTGGTCTCTTTTATCCCTCTCAATTATTGCCTTAAGTATTTCCTCGTAGCTTATATCGGTCTTTCCTTTCTCTTTAAGCTCCTTTAGTCTCCTTTTTGCCCTAACTTCGGGGGTTGCGGTTAGAAAGATTTTTATATCCGCGTTGGGAAAAACGTATAGCCCCGCATCCCTTCCCTCAACTACCGCATTTCCCTTGTTTACCAATTTCCTTTGAAACTCAAAAAGTTTTTCCTTAACTTGGGGAAAACGGGCTACTAAGGAAGCGTATTTACCCACTTCCTCCGTTCTAATAATTTCGCTTACCTCTTCCCCGTTTAGGTATATTCTGAAGTTTCCATCTATATATTCCGCCTTTAGCTCTACCTCTTCCAAAACCTCTAATATCTCTTCCAATGAAAAATCGTCCCTTTTTCCCGTCTTTTTGGCTACCGCCAAACCCAATGCGCGGTAGGTTGCACCCGTATCCAAATAGAAGAAACCTATTTTGTTCGCAAGCATTTTGGCAATGGTGGACTTTCCGCTCCCCGCGGGACCGTCTATTGCAACCAGCATAAAGTATTAAACTACTCGGTATGGTTAGGCTCTTCATTTTAACCCTTTTACCCTTCCTCCTCTTCGGGGCGGAAATATGCACCCTTTCCTTTAAAGGTTTTTCGGGAAACTTGGGACTTTTAAAGTGCAAAAATCTGAAACCTGTAACCTATCGCGTGGACATTTCAAACGGAAAGGAAGTTAAAAGTTTTTTATACTCCCACCCCAACGGTAGGGATTATTTACCCTTTGCAATTCCCTTCTTTTGGAGCGGAGATATAAAACTAACCTTTTACAGGAACGGATTAAAATTGGCTCAAGTCACCTTTAAGGTTAAACCCCTTGAAAGGGGTATTTCCCGCATAAGGGTTTCCTACAAAGCGGACAAAAAGAGGGTTTCTCGGGATTACTCCCTAATCAGGAAAGTTTTAAAAACCTACTCACCCGTAAGGTATTACGAAAGCAAACCCGTTTTTCCTTTAAAGTTTTTTAAAAGAATTTCCTCACCTTACGGGGTTAGGAGGTTTGTAAACGGAAAACCCGCGGGGTTTCACAAAGGGGTGGATTTCGCCGCACCTTACGGGGAAAAAGTTTTTGCAGTCCTATCGGGGAAAGTAATCTTGGCTCGGAAACTCTCTTTGACCGGAAATACCATTGTTATAGACCACGGTTGGGGACTGATGACACTTTACACCCACCTTTCGCGAATGGAGGTAAAGGAGGGGGAATTTGTAAGGCAAGGGGAAGTTATAGGAAGGGTAGGCTCCAGCGGGCGCTCAACGGGGCCCCATCTGCACTTTGGCGTTTACCTAAACGATATTGCGGTAGACCCCCTTAATTTTTTAAAAATGAGGTTAAAGCC
>QOAS01000031.1 GCA_003972855.1 Gammaproteobacteria bacterium
AGGGGATCCCTTGTTTGAGCAGGCTTGGCCAAAAAGAGAAGTCAAACCCAAGTTGAAGGAAAAGACTTACCTCTTCTAAGGTTTTTTCTTTCTATTTAATCTTTTACCTTTAGGATGTTAAAAAAACTTCTCCTTTTGGCGGTTATTCCCCTTCTAACTTTCGGCGCGAGGATTAAAGATATAGCAACCATTGAGGGCTTTAAACCCACCTACCTAATAGGTTACGGTTTGGTAGTGGGCTTAAAGGGAACGGGAGACGGAACTTCCGTAAAGTTTACCATTCAAAGTATAGCCAATATGCTAAAGAGGTTTGGAGTTATAGTAGACCCCAACGCCCTGACCTTAAAAAATGTTGCCGCGGTAATGGTAACCGCCACGGTTCCGCCTTACGCCAAAACCGGTATGCGCTTTGATGTCACCGTTTCCGCCATAGGAGACGCCAAGAGCATAGACGGGGGAACCCTACTTTTGACACCCTTAAAAGGTCCCGACGGAAGGGTTTACGCGGTGGCACAGGGAACGGTCATAACCAAGAAAAAAGGTAAAGGTTTTACCGCAAAAACCTATCCCAATGTCGGCGTTGTGATAGGCGGTGGAATAATGGAGAGGGATTTACCTTTTTACCTTGTAAGGAACTATGTAAACATAATCCTAAATCAGCCCGATATAACAACCGCTTCCAAGGTCGCAAAGGCTATTAACGACTTTTTCGGAGAGGAATTGGCAACGCCCGTGGACAGCGCCACCGTTAGGCTTAGAATTCCTTTCGGTAAAAACCCCATAGATTTTTTAGCCCAAGTAGAGCAACTTAGGGTTGAAACCGATAGTCCCGCCAAAATAGTTATAGACGGAAGGTCGGGAGTGGTACTCTTCGGGGGTGATATTGAAATAAAACCCGTATCCGTTTCCGTTGAAGGGGTAACGGTAACGGTTAGAGAATACGCCCCCGTTGCGGAAGAATATCCAACCCTCCCCGGTTCGGTAGTAGGCAAAAACTCCCAAGGTGTTTTAACAAAAGAACAAACCCAAACGGTATATCCAATAAAGGGAACAACCGTTGGGGACTTAATAAAAAGCCTAAACGAGATAGGGCTTACCCCCGACCAAATTGTTTCCGTTTTGGAAGCTATGAAACAGGCGGGGGCTTTAAATGCGGAAATAGAGGTTAGGTAAATTCTCCATACTCTTTAAGTTTTTTCAGTTTTCTTTCTTTCTCCATTAGTTCCGCCTTTTTTGAAAGGGCTATCTCCTCAAGGTGTTTTAAAACTTTGCTATACCTCTTAAGGACATCGGTTTGTATAAAGCTACCTTTAAGGGCTATTTCCAATTCCTTTTCAAATTCCTCCAAAAGGGAAGGTAGGATTTCAAAGTTTTCCACCTTTAGGGCGGTTTCCATTTTCATTAAGATTTCAAGCAACTTATCCGGTTTTCTTTCTGACTTCCTGCCAAGCATCTTTCATTTCCCCTATAGCCTTTAAAAGGTCTTTGTAAAGCTCCAAGTTTTTTTCCGCCATAGCTTTGGACAGTTGGGAAATACATATACCGTAAAATTGGTTTAGGTTTTTAGCCACTTCCCCGCCCCGTTTCATGTCCAAAGTTCCCTTAAGGTAGTAAAGAATTTCTGAAACCCTGTTTGCCAATTCCACTTCTTTTTTGGTATCCCTGTTTTCCCCCTCTTTTTCATACATTTCTACAATGTCTTTTAAAAGGCTTTCCATTTTTTCGTAAAGTGCTATAACTATTTCAACCGGCGAGGCGGTTTCCAACCACTTTTTCATATAAACTTCTTGCGGATTTTGCATTGCGGAATAACAATTATTCCACGATTGAGGTTCCAAAACAAGAAGGCTTTTTAGATTACATCTATCGTCAAGTTATCTTATAATAAATTCCTGAAAATGGTTGGGAACAAAAAGGTTTTTAAAATCCTCATTACTGGAAGTTTCGGTAGCGGTAAAACAACCTTTGTTAAAACCATAAGCGAAATAGACCCCCTACTGACGGAAAAAAATATATCCCGCCCCGAAAGGAGGACGGAGGACAAACAAACCACAACGGTTGCAATGGATATGGGCAAACTGAAAGTAGGAAACGACATAGAGGTTCATCTATTTTCTACCCCCGGACAGGAAAGGTTTGAATTTATGTTTGACATACTAAGTAAGGGTATTTTGGGAGCCATCATTTTGGTGGACGCAACTAACAACGAATCCATTGAAGTTGCGGAGAATTTGGCTAAAAAAATAAGGGAGAAATTTGATATTCCTATACTTTACGCTGTTACCAAATTGGATTTACCCAACGCCAAGAGTTTGGAGGAGATAAAGGCTTTTCTAAGCACCATTGAGGATATATCCGTAGAGCCTTTAGACCCCAGAGATAAAGAAAGCGGAAAGGAGGTTTTGGTAAAACTGCTTTCAAAAATAGTTTCTTAAAAGAAACTCTCTATTTCCCCTTTGCTTATCATTTGGGCAACCTCTTTTGCAAAGTAGGTTATTATTAAATCCGCACCCGCCCTTTTTATGGAATAGAGAATTTCAACCATGACCTTTTTACCATCTATCCAACCCAATTTTTCTCCCGCTTTGACCATAGAGTATTCCCCACTCACATTGTAAGCCGCTACGGGAACGGGAAATGCCTCTTTAACCATTTTTATTACATCTAAATATGCCAATGCGGGTTTGACCATTACTATATCCGCGCCTTCCAAAATGTCTAAATAAACCTCCTTAAAGGCTTCCCGTTGGTTGCCCACGTCCATTTGGTAGCTTCTTCTGTCTCCGAAGGAAGGGGCACTTTCCGCCGCGTCTCTGAAAGGTCCGTAAAATGCGGACGCATATTTTGCGGAATAAGACATTATCGGTATGTGTTTGAAACCCGCCTCGTCAAGGGCTTCCCTTATTGCCCTTACCATTCCGTCCATCATTCCCGAGGGGGCTACCATATCCGCCCCATGCTCGGCGTGGGAGACCACCTGCTTTTTTAGATTTTCCAAAGTGAGGTCGTTATCAACATCGCCATTTACCACCACTCCGCAATGTCCATGGGAAGTGTATTCGCAAAAACATACATCGGTGATGACAAACATTTCGGGAACTTCTTTCTTAATCCTCTCAAGGGTTTTCTGGATTATACCTCTATCACTCCAAGTGTCGCTCCCGATTTCGTCCTTATGGGAAGGAATACCGAAAAGGATTATTGCCTTTATTCCCAAGTCTCGGATTTTTTTTACCTCATCGGTCACCGTATCGGGAGAAAATCGGTATATACCCGGCATGGAGGGTATTTCCACTTTTAAATTGAACCCCTCTTGGACAAAAATCGGATATATCAAATCCTCTAAATGGAGGTGTGTTTCCCTCACTAAATCCCTAAGGGGTTTTAATCTGCGAAGCCTTCTGGGTCTTTGAACGGGAAAATCGCTGTCGGGAAAAATAA
>QOAS01000179.1 GCA_003972855.1 Gammaproteobacteria bacterium
TGCTAAAAAACTTGTTTTTTTCGGAAGATAATTTTCAAACCGTAAAGATTTACAGGCAAAACATAAAAAAACTCCAAAGTCTTCTCAAAAAGGAAGAGGAAGAAAACAAAAAGTTGAGGAAATTTTACGAGTTCGTTAAGCAAAATGAGAATTTAGCATTGGGAATTTTTGCAAGGGATTACCTATGGTTAATACCAAAGGACGAACAAGTATTCTTGGAAAAAGGAGAACATTAAGAAAGTTCCAATTGTTCTTTTAAACCAAAAAGGGTGTTTCTTAAAACCTCAACATGAAAATTGTAAAATTCTTTTCCCGTTATTCTTTTATATTCGTCTCTCAAGTGGTCTAAAATTCCCAACTTGTGAATAGCGTTTCGGAGTTTTTCTTCTGCAGAATGGTAATTTTTACCCTGTAAATCCCTTTCTATCGCTATAAGTAAACTTTTTATTTCGTCGTAAAGGTCTATAATGTCGTATTTAAGTTGTTCTGCCCTTTCTTGTAGTTTTTTCTTCTCTTCTTCTTTTAAACTCTCAAAACGAAAAACGAGGGTGTCTATTCCTCCCAATTTCTTTTTCACCTCTTCCAATTGAACCATATTTCTTGTGAAATCGTATAAGTCCTTTAGGAAGGTATCCACAGCCTTAGCCAAATTTATGAGGTCTTTATTGTTACCTTCCTTTGGAACCTCAGTGTAAATACTATTCTCCTCTATCTTTATGGGTAACATTGAAAAGTCTTTAACCCGTTTTAAAACCTCCGCCAACTCTAACAATTCAAATTGACTATAAAGCTCCGTATTCTCTACGATAAAAGAATTTTCTCGTTCTTCAACCACCGCTTCTAAGAATCCAAACGGAGTTTTAAAAGGTGATATAACCAAAACGCGTGAAGGAGTTCCCATAACCTTGTAAAGGTCGGGTAGAAGATTTTTTAATAAAAGCAGATTTGCCATCAAAGAAAATAAAAATAACAAAATTTTTGCAAAATTCGTAAAAGTATATTAGGAAGTTAGACATGCGATTTTTAATAATGTTAACAGCTTTACTAATAACATTTGCGCTTATCTTTGAAACCGCTTATTTATTTTCCGTTAGAAATTTAAAAAAAGAGTGTAAAGGGGAAAGGGAAAAAATAGCCAAGAGTATAAAATTAACACTTTTTGAAGATGAAAAATTGGAGTGGAAGTTTTACGGAAAGGTTATGGACTTATCAAATCCTAAAAAAATAACTATAGAGGACTTTAAAGCGGAAAAAATAGGTACTTTCTTAAAAATTTCCGCAAAAAAAGCGGTTTTTTACACCAATGAAAAGAAAATTTACCTCTATGGCGATGTTAATTTGAACTCATTTCGCAAAGGTAAAAATTTTTTTGTCAAAGTTTCTAAGGCTGTTGTAGATTTAAATACAAAAGTTGTAAAGGGTTACGGTCTATTTGAAGGTAGAGAAGGAAACAAGTTATTAAAGGGAAATGGTTTTGTATACACTCTTGACGGAAAAACTTTTAAAATAGAAAAAAATGTTCAGACTTCTATTGACTCTAATTAGTGTAGGACTTTTTCTAAACCTTTCCTTTGCGGAAGGAATCAAAATAAATGCCAAAAGCTTTAAAGCATACGGAGAAAGTAAAGTCTCTTATAGGGGAGATGTGAAAGTTAGCATAGGAAATAGAGGAGAACTTACCTGCGATATTTTAACAGCCTATTTGGACGATAAGGGAAATGTAAAAAAGGTTGAGGCAAACGGACATGTTCGTTACAGTGATGGAATTTATACCGTTGTGGGAAAAAAGGCGGAATACGACCCCATAAAAGGTTTGGTAATTTTTACCGGTAACGTAGTGGTAAAAACCAAAAGCGGAATACTCATGGGGGATAAAGCAGTTTTCAATCTGAAAACCAAAAAGTTCAAAATGTTTTCAAAAGAAAGGGTAAAGGCTGTCTTTAAAATTCAAAAAAAGGCGAATGGAAGAGAAAAAAAGGATTCTGCTGGTTAACGATGACGGTTACTTTTCCGAAGGTATACTGACCCTCTACGAGGTATTGAAAAAGCGCTTTTTAGTGAAAGTGGTTGCGCCCGACAGAAACCTCAGCGGTGCGGGACATTCTTTAACCTTTACCAAACCGCTTAGAATTAGGCAGGTAGACCGCGATATTTACACCGTGATAGAGGGGACTCCCGCGGATTGCGTTCACTTAGGAGTGGGGGTTATTTTTGAGGGCAGAAAACCCGATTTGGTTATTTCCGGAATAAACAAAGGACCTAACCTCGGGGAAGATATAACCTACTCGGGCACCGTTGCGGGTGCAATGGAGGGGGCTATTTTGGGGATACCCTCTATGGCGGTTTCCCTTTTTGCAAGGGAGAATTTCCTCTTTGAAGACGCCTCTTTGGTGGTTTTGGACTTAATAAACCTAATCCTTTCGGGGAAATTTCGGAGAAATACCTACCTCAATGTTAATATTCCCAATATCCCTTACGGGGAAATAAAGGCTTACGCCGTAACACGGCAAGGACACAGAAACTACAAAGAAGTGGTTATAAAGTATAAAGACCCCTACGGGCAACCCATGTATTGGATTGCCGCAACCGAATTTAACTGGAGTGCCAAACCTTGGAGTGATTATTGGGCGATAGCCAACGGTTTCGTCTCCATAACCCCGTTGGATTTGGATTTAACCAGTCCTTTGGTAAAAAAAGGCGTTGCCCTCTTCTATTAAGAGTTTAAAGAAAAAGCCCGCGCGGAGCGCGGGGATATAGTATGCAAAATTGCTAAAAATTTAAAATTTTGTTTCAATTGATTGTATAATTAATTTCCGCATAAATTAAAGGGATTTTAGGAGTAAAATTAAATGCTAAAAGTTAAAAATGCCCTTGGTTAAAAGGGTCTTATCCATCAGAATAGCAGGTAAAGAAAGAAAACAAAAAGTTAGAAAACTCCTTTTGGATTTAGCCCACTTTAAAAACCTTCTAATCCTTCTTATCCGCAGGTATAGAGAACTTTACGGCTATTATCCTCTAAACCCTTCTCTCCTTTATGGCTTACTCGCAAAAGAGTATAAAGGCAAATATCAAGCTGAATTTAACGAGCTTTTACAAAACATTAAAAATGACAAGAAATTAACCGAATTTTTAGAAAATCTGAAAGCCCAAAAAGAGAAAGTTGAAAACCCTCACTTAGTCCAAAGCGTTATTAGGAATGTCGTTAGGGACTTTAACAACTACTTTAAGTCTTTGGATAAATACAGGGAAAAGCCCGAAAAGTTTAAAGCCAAACCCAAACCTCCCAAACCTAAAAAGCTCCGCTATCTAATGGATTTCTCCGTTGAGGGAAACGCCAATATCTTTAAGGTTGAGGACGATAAATTCCTCTGCAAGCTTAGAAATGGAAGATGGCTAAAAGTTAAACTCCCTAAAAACTTCCGCTACAAAATAACTTCGT
>QOAS01000131.1 GCA_003972855.1 Gammaproteobacteria bacterium
ATCCTTGGCTGAGTTGGGAAAAAAGCGTATAGAGTGGGCTGGAAAGGATATGCCCGTTTTGAGGCAAATCGGGGAGGAGTTTGAAAAGGAAAAACCCTTTAAGGGGGTTACCGTATCCGCTTGCCTTCACGTTACAACCGAAACCGCCAACTTGGTTATAACCCTGAAAAAGGGCGGTGCGGATGTATATTTAACCGCTTCCAATCCCCTGTCCACCCAAGACGATGTCGCCGCCGCTTTGGTGAAATACTACGACATTCCCGTTTTTGCGATAAAAGGAGAGGATAGGGAAACTTACTACGCCCACCTCAAGGAGGTTATAGAAAGAAATCCCCAAATAGTGATAGACGACGGAGCGGATTTAATATCCACCATCCATAGGGAGTATCCGTCTTTAGCCCAACAAATTTGGGGTGGAATGGAAGAAACCACCACGGGTGTTATAAGACTCCGGGCAATGGAAAAGGACGGAGTTTTGAAATTCCCCGTAATAGCGGTGAACGATGCAATGACCAAACACCTCTTTGACAACCGTTACGGAACGGGACAATCCACCATTGACGGAATTCTAAGGGCTACAAATAGACTTTTGGCGGGTTCCTACTTTGTGGTGGCGGGTTACGGTTGGTGCGGTAAAGGGGTGGCAATGCGCGCCCGCGGTATGGGAGCAATCGTAATAGTAACCGAGGTAGACCCCATAAAGGCACTGGAAGCCCGAATGGACGGATTTTTGGTTATGCCCATGAAAGAAGCGGCTAAGTTGGGAGACTTTTTCGTAACCGTTACGGGTAACACCTCCGTTTTGAGAAAGGAACACTTTGAGGTTATGAAAGACGGCGCAATAATATCCAACAGCGGACACTTCAATGTTGAAATAGACCTCAAGGCTTTGGAAGAATTGGCGGAAAGCGTTAGGGAGGTAAGACCCAACGTTAAGGAATACAAACTAAAGGACGGCAGGAGGATATATGTCCTTGCGGAAGGAAGGCTCGTTAATTTAGCTTCCGCGGAAGGACACCCCGCATCGGTTATGGATATGTCCTTTGCCAACCAAGCCCTTAGCGCCCGCTACATAGCCCAAAACCGCGGAAAGTTGGAAAACAAGGTTTACCCCGTTCCTAAGGAAATAGACGAAAGGGTTGCCCGCCTTAAGCTCACCGCTTTAGGAGTTGAAATAGACGAACTTACCCCCGAGCAAATTAAATACCTCCAAAGTTGGGAATTCGGAACTTAAAAACTTTTCCCGTTTTCTTTTATTAAATTTTGACCTCCAATGGAACTCTTGGAGCTTTTTAAAAACCACCGTGCGGTTGCGGTATTAAACGGTAAACCCATAGGGGTAAAAAGGGTCAATATTCCCCCTTTGGAGGATTTTGTAGGGGTTGAACGCCAAAAGGAGCTTTTGGTCAAAAATACCCTCGCCCTTTTGGAGGAGAGACCCTTTAACGATGTCCTCCTGTGGGGAAAGAGGGGAACGGGAAAAAGCTCATTGGTGCGGGCGATGTTAAACCTCTCTCCGAAGCTTAAACTGCTCCAAGTGGATAAAGAAGAAGTAGGTTTCCTAATAGAATTTTTCAACCTCGCGTGGGAACTAACGGAATTTAAATTCATCGTTTTGGTGGACGACCTTTCCGTCCTCACCGAGGAGGGGAAAACTATAAGAATTCTCAAAACCCTATTGGAGGGTTCGGTATTTGAGAGACCTCCCAATGTGGCAATATATGCAACCTCCAATAGGAGAAACCTAACCCCCGAAACCTTTTTGGAAAGGGACTATAAATTTCCCCGCGAGGAGTTGGAAGAAAGACTATCTCTCGTAGACCGCTTCGGCTTAAAGATAGGCTTTACCAATTTTTCTCCCGACGATTACCTCTTGGCGGTAAAACTTTATTGCAAGAAACTCGGTATAAACTTTGACGAAAAAGTGAGGGAAAAAGCCCTCGCTTACGCGAGGGAAAAGGATTTCAGCGGTAGAAGCGCCTACCAATTCGTTCGGTTTTACGCCTCTTTGCAAATTAACCCCCCTTAAGCTTCTCCTTGGCTATCCTTTTGCCCAATTCCACACCGGGCTGACCGAAGGGATTTACATCTAAAATTTGGGCGGCTACAACCGTTGCCACCATATAGAGCATAAACAGGTATCCCAAGTTAAAGGCGGTGTAGCCGTCCAACTCCAAAGTGACAACGGGGCGCCCCGTTTCAATCAAAGCGGTTTTAGTTCCTTCATATAAAGCGTCAAAAATTTGGGAAACACTCTTTCCGCCTATGTAGTCAAGGATAACGGGTTGGTTGGAAACCTTCGGGAATTCGGGATTATTGACAACCTTAATAAATTGGTATACCTTATCGTCGGGACCTTCCCTAAAGAGTTGCACCAAGGAGTGTTGGTCTACCGTTCCCAGTGCTTTTATAGGCGTTTGTCCTTTGGAGTTTTTACCCAAACTTTCCGCCCAAAGTTGGCTATACCAGAAGGCGAAGGGATATATATAGTTCCCGTAAGCGAACATTACCGCGATATTTCTCCCTTTGTTTAGGTAGTGGTGCATTTTGAACTTCGCCAGTTTGACCGCGGGATTATCCTCCGTGGTGTCTCTTAGTAGCTCTAAAGCTCCCTCCCAAAGTTCTTTAATGTCTATATCCGCAAAATGGATGGGAACCAATTGGGAAGGCGTTAGAACCGAAAACCTACCGTCCACGTCGGAAGGTATTTCAAAGAATTCGCAACCCAAGGAGTTTGCCAAATCCTCAAATGCTTTTCCCCTGTCGCCGACAAAAATAACCCTTTCGTCCACCTTGAGGTTTCTCTTTTTCAACTCCTCCAAAATTAGGTTTAGAAAAACTACGGTTTCCAATGTTGTTCCCGATTTGCTGATAAAACAGAAAACGGTATCCTCCCAATTTAGTTCTTCCAGCGTTTTTTTAACGAAAAGAGGGTCTATATTGTCTAAGAAAAGCAAACGGTGTTCCCCTTTTGTATGTTCCCTTAGAAAGGAATAGGCGGTTTTTGCACCTAAGGAGGAACCTCCCATACCGCAAACGAGCATTGTGGAAAACCTTTCTTTGAACCTTTTTAGTTTCTCCTCTATTTCCGCTAAATCCTTTTCGGGGTAGCGGGTAAAGGGTTTTGAAAAGGCTTCGGATAGGTTAAGGGAAAAAGAAATTTCCCCGTATTGTGAGAAGTTTATAACTACCGTCATAAAGTTTAATATTAAAGGGGAAAGGGGAAAATTACTTGCGTTTCTTGTTGGCTATAACCTCTTCTAAATATTTTTCGTAAACTTGGGAGAGTTCATCCCTTAGATTTTTTATAGAATTTTTTAGTTCCTCAAAATCGTTGGCTTCCTTTAGTTGGGTTAGTTTCTCAAGGGCTTCGTCCGCT
>QOAS01000171.1 GCA_003972855.1 Gammaproteobacteria bacterium
ATCTATGGATATTAGAAATAGGAACATTTCCAATGCCAATAATCCCCATTATGTAAAAGAAGAGCCTATTTTGGAAACTCTGTTAGGCACGGGGGGGGTTAAGGTCGCAAATGTAAAGAGAATTTCCGATGAAATATTACACGCGCAACTATTGGAATCCTACTCCCGTTTTAACACTTTTGACGAATTGAATAAACTTTTGAAAACCACTGACCCCTATTTTGAGGAGACTTCCGGTGTTACCTTAGAGGATTATGTTAATAATTTCTTTCAAGCCCTTCACGATTTTTTAAGGGAACCTACAAACGAAGCGGCAAAGCAAAATCTTTTAACCAAAGCGGATTCCTTGGCAAAAATATTAAACGACAGATACAACCTACTTAAACAAATGGAAGGGGAAATTTTAAAGAAAATCCCCGATGTTATTAACGAAATTAATAAAATAACCGAGAGCTTGGCGAAATTAAATAAAGAAATAGCCTTTGAATACTCAAGAACTTACGGAAATTCCAAGGACTACAAGTATTTGTTGGACAAGAGAGACCAATTATTACACGAACTTTCGCAATACATAAACATAAACTATAAGTTTGACTCCATAGGAAGGATTGAGGTTTCCATTGTTGAAAATGACTCCACCGCGGCGGGTTTTATCCGATTGGTAGGCTTTGAAGGGGATAACTATTCCTTGGACTTCAAAGAAAATAATACAAAGCCTTTAGACAGCTTTATTGTTGACCAAAACGGAACCGTTTGGAAACTTTCTTTCTTTAAAAATGGAAAACTAGGGGCTTACTCCCAAGCGATAAAATTCTACGAAGACCTAAAGGGTAAACTTGACGCTTTAGCGAAAAACTTTAAAAATACAAAATTAGGAGGTAAACCAATTTTTAACGGAACCTCCGCGGGTGACATAGCGGTGAATATTACCGATAGCGATTTAAACAACTACGATATTACCCAAGCCCAAAACGATGTCCAAGAGGTAGACGACGCTTGGCAAAAGGCTAAAGAGGATTTACAAACCCTACAAGCTTTTTACGCCAACAAAAAGGCTGAAGTTCAGATAAAGTTTGACACCGAAAGAGACCTTTACGATTACCTCCAAACCCAATATACCCAAAAGGTAGGGGTAAACTTAGACGAAGAACTGGCGGAGATTATGAAACTTCAACAGCACTACCAAGCGGTGAGCAAAATGATAGCCACTTCCACCCGTTTGCTTGACTATCTGCTGAACTCAATAAGGTAAGGGGGGTAAAAAATGAGGGTTTCTACCCTTTCTAATATAATTTTTCTGACTTCCGAAGCTCAAAAGCAGTTTGAAAAAATATCCAAACTTTTAAGGGAAATAAGTTCGGGAAAAAGAACAGACCTGTATTCCTCCGAACCCGAAAAGGTTGGAGAATTGGTATCCGTAAAGTGGAATATATCCAAAATTCAACAATACGACGATAACATAAAGTTTGCGAAGGGAATACTGCTCACCGCAGATGATATTTTGGGCAAGGTTTACGATACATTGGTTACCGTGAAGGAGAAATTAATAGAAGCGGCTAACGCCCACTCTGAGTCGGAATACGATACATTGGCACAAACTTTGAAAGAGTTAAGGAATAGACTTTTACAATACGCCAATACGAGGGTGGGAGACTTTTACATTTTCGGGGGAAATAAATACACTTCGCAACCTTACGATAGTAGCGGAAGTTATTCGGGAGGAGAGGACTTTTCCGTGAAGGTTGCGGAAAACGATAGCGTTGCACTCTTTTTGGAAGGTTCTCAAGCTTTTGGAAGCGGAACTACCAGCGTTTTTGAGGTTATCCAAAAAGCCATAAACAATATAACGGATACAAATACAATTGAACAAACTATAGGTGAAATAGAAAACTATTTGGCGAAAGTAGATACATTAAGGGCTAAAGTTGGGGCAAATGAACAAAAACTTGAAAAATACTCTTTGACCTATTCGGAAATTTTGGATAACTTGAAAAAACGACAAACCGACATAGAGGGTGTTGATATTGACAGCGCTATTTCCGATTATCAGCTTGCAAACACCACCTATCAGGCTATACTTTCCGTCTTAGCAAAGGAAAACAATCAATCCTCTATCCTTTTAAAATATTTTTAACACCTTATCCCTCTTTCTTTCCAAAAGGTTTTCCAAAAGTAGGACATATTTTTTAGCCTACCTCTATATTAAAAAGTTTGATGGTTGCAGTTTTCGCACCTCCGTTTGGAGAAAAGAATATAGAACTTCCCGAAGAATTGGTTTTATTCACAGTCCCCTTAAGGGATATAGTCGTATTCCCCCATATTTCCATGCCCCTTTTGATAGGAAGACCTTTCTCAATTGAAGCTGTTAGGAGGGCTTGGGAATCCAATAGGTTGATTTTTCTTCCCGTTCAATACGACAAGGAGAAGGAAGAAGTAGGGGAGGAAGATATTTCTAAAATTGGAACGGTAGCAAGAATAATTAGAATAGCAACGGTTGAAGATAACCGTTTAAAAATTTTGGTAGAAGGTTTGGCAAGGGCGGAGGCGGAAAAATACTTCTTTGACGATGTGGTAACCGCCAAGGTAAAAATCCTCAAGGAGGAAGTTCCAGAGCTTACACCCGAAGATAAGGCTCTCATTCAGGAAATAAAAGAGTTACTTGAAAAGGCGGTTTCTTTGGGAAAACGGATTATCCCCGATATGCTTTATCTGATAAAAAGCGAGGAAGACCCCGTTAAATTTGCGGACTTTGTAGCTTCGGTTTTGGATTTGAAAACCCACGATGCTTTGAAACTTTTGGAAACCCGCGATTTAAGGGAAAGACTAAAACTGGCATACCAGTTTCTATACAAGGAAGTAAGCCTTTTGGAACTCCAGCAAAGGATAAGGGAACAAGCTCGGAAAACTATGGAAAAGGAGCAACGGGAATATTTCCTACGCCATCAGCTTAAGGCTATACAGGAGGAATTAGGAGTTGGAAAAAATCCCGAAGTGGAGGAATACAGGGAGAAACTTTCCAAGTTAAACCTTCCCGCGGAGGTCAAAAAGCAAATAGAAAAGGAAATGGAAAGGTTGGAAAGGCTACATCCCGACAGTGCGGAGGCGGGAGTCCTAAGAACATGGCTTGATTGGGTTTTGGAACTCCCGTGGAATAAAAAAACCCGCGATAGGTATAACCTAAAAAGGGCTAAAGAGATTTTGGATAGAGACCACTACGATTTGGAAAAGATAAAGGAAAGGATTACCGAGTTTTTGGCGGTAAGGAAACTTACAAAGGGAAAAACCAAAGGTCCGATACTCCTATTTGTGGGTCCCCCCGGTGTCGGTAAA
>QOAS01000053.1 GCA_003972855.1 Gammaproteobacteria bacterium
TATATTTTTCAACCCCTTCGGGGCGGGCTGTATTCCTGTATCATAGATACGGGGTTTTAGCCCGTAATTATAACTTTAAAAGTTAATGCCCGTTTTGGTATCCTCCCAAAGGAGTGAGTTTGAAAAGTTTGAAAAACCGCTAAGGGAGTTTGCCCTAAAACTTTTGTCCGCGGTAGGTAGGCGGGATTTGGAACTTAGCATACTTTTGGTGGATGACGAAACCATTAGAGACCTAAACCGCCGATGGAGGAATAAAGACAAACCTACCGACGTTCTCTCCTTTCCCCAAGATTTCCCTCCAAGGGAGTTTTCTACCTCTTTGACCCCCGAGGAGGAGCTAAAAAAAGCCCTTGAGGGGTGTAAAGACTGCAAACTCCTGGGGGATATCGTTATTTCGGTTGAAACCGCCCGAAGGCAGGCAAAGGCTTTAGGGTGGTCTCTTGAGGAGGAACTGAAGAGGTTGCTTTTACACGGATTTGTCCACCTTTTGGGATTTGACCATGAAACTTCTCTTCAGGCGGAGGAGAAATTTAGACGGTTAGAGGGGTTTCTTATGGAGAAAACTAAAAATTAATGCGATGAGAGAAGTTATCCGAACCTTTTAAGGAATTTGGGAATGGGTGTAGGTTTCGGCTTAATTTACTTAGGAGAACTTTTGAAAAAGGAGGAAAAGCAATGAACTACGAATTTGCTATTTTAGTGATTTTAATAGTCGGTATTTTTGCTTTTACTTTGGGTGGAATAGCCCTTTATCAAAAGAACAAAGGAACTAAATAACCTCCAAAAGGTGAGAAAGAATTTTCTCTTCCGCATTGGGTATGAATAACCTTTCCATTGCCTCTCCCATCTGTTTTCCCAAATAGGGGTCTCTAAAGTGGTTTAAAACAATATCCCTAACCTTTTGGGGTGAAAGTTGTTCTTCCCTAAGGAGGTAGGCGCCACCTCCCTTAACAAAATACCGTGCGTTTTCCTCTTGGTGGTTGTAAACCGCGTAAGGGTAGGGAACGAAAATTGCGGGAACTCCAAAATAGGAAAGTTCCATTGAGCTGGAAGCCCCCGCCCGTGAGATTGCCAAATCGGTTACCCTTAAAAGTTTTCCTATATCTTCGTAAAAGGGATACACCCTAACTTCGCATTTGGGGTTTACCTTTTTGTATTCCTCCAATGTTTCTTTGTAGTTTCTTTCACCGCTTACGTGAACCAAACGGATTTCTTCCGACAAAAGGGTGGAAAGTTTTATCGCCAACCTATTTAGGGTTTTAGCCCCCTGCGAGCCTCCCAAAACGGTAACGGTAAATTTCTTTTCCCAACCGAGGGTTTTTAAAACCTCTTCCTCGGAAAGTTTTTTAGCCTCCTTCAGTTCCTCCCTTAGGGGTAACCCCGTTAGGACAACCTTCTTTTTCGGGAAATATCTCTCGGAGTGGGGGAAGGTTATAAAAACTTTGCGGGCTATCCTTGACAAAAATCGGTTACCTATTCCGGGAATGGCGTTTTGCTCGTGAACGAAAAGGGGAGCTTTTTTTACCCCGCAGAGAAACCCTAAAGGTGCGGAAGTATATCCCCCAAAGGTTAGGGCTACAAACCTTTTACCCTTTAGGTGTTTGGCTATTTCAAAACTCGCCCTTAGCGTTTTGAGGGTTGAAATCAGAACCCTCAAAGTGGAATAGCCCTTAAACTTTCCCATTGAGAGGAAAAAGTGCCTATCAAAGGTTTCCTCTATGAGGTTTTTCCTTTTAAACTCTATCCCCCTTTGGTCGCCGAAAAATATCAGTCCTTCAAAGGGTGTTTGTTTTCGCTTTAGGTATTTGGCGAAAGCCAAAAGGGGGTAAAAGTGTCCGCCTGTTCCTCCCCCCGAAAGGGCAAGGTAAACCATCACTCAAACTCCTTGGGTATCCACATTCGCTTTATGCTATTGGGAATGGGTATGTTTTCATTCCAAACTCCCAACATCATTTTGAGTTTTATCGCGTTAGCCACACACTTTGCCCCTACGGTGTTATTGAAAAACACATAGGTTGGTTTGTTTTCGTAAATTTTTAAGACCTTCTTTAGGATTTCTTCCAATTCCTCTTCACCGTAAAGGTAGTCATACATTTTTTTGGAATTCCTACCGTGGAGGCGAACGTAATTAAACTCCCCGATGGAAACCCAGGGACCTACAGGCCAACCCACCTCTTTGGGAGCGTCTATATTTACCAAAGTAATGTTTCTCTCATCCAGCCAGCGGAAAAATTCCCTATTAATCCAACTTTTATTTCTAACTTCAAAAGCTTGGGGAAATTCCGCAAAATCGTAGTGGAGTTTTTCCAAATATTCCCAATTCTCCTCTTTCATTCCGAAACTTTCGGGAAATTGAAATAAAAGAGCGACTAAATTTCCCTTTTCAACGATGGGTTCCAAACCTTTTACAAAAAATTCAACGTCTTCCTTTGAATACCTTCGGAGATGGGTAAATTTCTCATGCACTTTTACCGCAAACTTGAGGTGGGGAGCTTTGAGGACTAAGCTCTTGGTAATGCTTTGGGAGGGAAACTTGTAAAAGCTAAAGTTGAGTTCCACGACGGAAAAGTATTTCTTGTAATGCTCCAGCCACCTCTCTTTGGGCATACTTTGGGGGTAAAAAACACCCCTCCACTCCCTATAGGAAAACCCGCTACAGCCTATATAAATTTTCTTCCTCATCGGTAAATCCGTTTTATATTGGCACCTTTATAGTAAAACTTTAAGATTTTTTTGTAGTCCCACCCTCGGTTTGCCAAGCAGAAAGCCCCCCATTGGGACATACCGAGACCGTGTCCAAACCCTTTTCCCGCCAATACGAAACTACTTCCGCTCTTTCCTATTACAAAGAACCAATCGGAGGGAATTCTCATCTCAAGCCTAAAGTAGATAGATAGGGGTAAGGTTACACTTTCTCCGTCGGTTTTTAAGGTTATCAGCAAACCCCTTCCGCAGGTTCCCCTTTTTATCTCAATATCCTCAACTTGGGAAATGTTTAATCCCAAAACCCCTTTGAAAAAGTTTTTAATTCTTTCCTTTGAGAGGTTTTTATTCCAATGGCTCCACTTTAGGGTTGCCATATTGCAGTTTTCCCTTACGGAGGTTAGATAGGGGATTTTAAGACCCGTAATTTCACCGAAGTTTGCGGTGCATCCTCCACTATTGGAGTGAAACATTGCGTAAATTAGCCCCCCTTTGTAGGTCAAAACCTCACCGCGGGTTTCCTCTACCGCCCTAACGACCTTTGGGTGGTCTAAGGCAAAAGTTGTAAACACTTGGTAGTCGGTGGTTGCGTCCACATCGTAGGGAAG
>QOAS01000128.1 GCA_003972855.1 Gammaproteobacteria bacterium
GGAGAAAGGGTAAAAATTTTAAAAAATGCTTCAGGTGATAATAAAAACCCTTACTCCGTTCATTCCTGCACGCTCCAAGGTGTGCCTGCTACCCCCTATCCATTTCACGAACTCGGGGGATACTTTTTAGCTCCTAAGTCAGTTTTGGCTGTTTTCCCCGCTCCCTTTGCTCTTGTTATTTGTGGGCGGGACAGCCTTTCCCAAGGAACCTCCTTTTGGAAAACATTCTACCATCACTTGGAACTTATTTTCAAGTTTTTTTTTATTATTTTTGCTAACTATATCCATGCCCAAACGCAGGAAGTTTACCGATTTGAAACCGACCACCGGTTTGGTAAAAAACGCCCTCTTTAACATTTTGGGGGATATTTCCGAACTTAGATTTTTAGACCTTTTTGCGGGAACGGGGCAAATAGGTTTGGAAGCGGAAAGAAGGGGAGCGTTTGTAGTTTTTGTGGAAATAAACAAAAAAAGAGCTAACGAGATAAAGAAAAAAACAAAGAAAGGAAAGGTTTACACCGGAGACGTCCTTAAGGTCTTACCCCGTCTGGGAGAGTTTGAAATAATTTTTGCGGACCCACCCTACGGTTACCAAAATTACAAGTTACTCCTTGAGTTGGGACAAAGTAATCTCTCCGAAGGCGGACTTTTTATAGTTGAACACTTTAAGAAGACCGACTTAAAACCTCTAACCCCTGAAGGTTTGGAAGTTGAAGAGGAAAGGACTTACGGGGATACGGTTTTAACCTTTTTCCGAAAAAAGGAAGGGTAAAGATTAACCTTCAAGAATTGCCAAAGCCTCTTCCGCACTCTTTCCTTCGTGAACTATAGCCTTCATCGCCCTAACCATTTTGGCGGGGTCTTGGGCTTGGAATACGTTCCTTCCGATGGATAATCCCGCTCCACCCGCCTTGATAGCCCCTTCCACCATCTTTAAAACATCTTTGGCGCTTTTCATTTTGGGACCACCCGCTATGACAACGGGAATTCCCGCTCCCTCAACCACTTTGGCGAAACTTTCGGGATCGCCCGTGTAGGGAACTTTCACTATATCCGCTCCCAACTCCGCTCCGAGGCGGGCGCAATGGGCAACAACCTTGGGGTCGTATTGGTTCTCTATTTTGGGACCCCTTCCGTATATCATCGCCAAGAGAGGTATTTGCCATTCCTCACAGGCGCGGGAAACTATTCCGAAGTCCCTAAGCATTTCCCTTTCGCCTTCCGCTCCCATATTGACGTGAATGGAAACCATATCCGCGCCGAGTTTTAAAGCTTCCTCAACCGCCCCCACGAGAACTTTATCGTTTTTCCGAGGAGACCAATCGGTAGATGCGGAAATATGAACTATAAGTCCTATATTTTTTCTACCCTCGCCAAAGGCTATCCTTACGTTACCTTTGTGGATAACGACCGCGTCCGCCCCGCCTTGGGCTACCCTTTCTACCGCGGTTTTGATGTTTTCCAACCCTTCTATGGGTCCCGAGCTTACGCCGTGGTCCATGGGAACTATAATTGTTTTTCCCGTTTTGGGGTTTATAACGTTGCTTAAGCGTATTTTCTTGCCGACACCCATACCCAATTTATCTTACCCTTTAATCTTAAATGTTTGTAAAACTCCTTAGCGGTGGGTTCCTTGGACTTGAAACCTATCCCGTTGAGGTTCAGGTTGATATTTCAAACGGTCTTCCTTTTTTCAATATAGTGGGTTTGGCGGATACCGCGGTAAAAGAAGCAAAAGAGAGGGTAAGAAGTGCGATAAAAAATAGCGGATTTTCCTTTCCCCAAAGGAGGATAACGGTAAACCTCGCCCCTTCCGACAGGAAAAAGAGCGGTAGCATCTACGATTTACCCGTAGCCTTGGGAATTTTACTGGCAACCAACCAAGCGAGTGGAGAAATACTAAAGGACATCGTCTTTTTGGGGGAACTCGCCTTAAACGGAGAAATAAAACCCGTTAGGGGAGTTTTGGCGGTAGTTTTGGGACTCAAAAGGGAAGGTTTTAAAAAATTTTTTGTCCCCCGCGGTAATGTAGGGGAGTTGGAACTGATAAAGGGTATAGAGGTTTATACCGCCCACTCTTTGGAAGAGGTTGCAAAGGGTAAACTCCAAAGGGTGGATTACAAAGAAAACCTCCCAAAGGCGGATAGAAAATATCCCTTGGACTTTGCGGACATAAAGGGTCAAAAACAGGTAAAGAGGGCTTTGGAGATTGCGGTAGCGGGATTTCACCATATAGCCATGGTGGGAACGCCGGGAAGCGGAAAATCTATGCTCGCCAAAAGGGTTCCCTCCGTTATGCCCCCTATGGAGGAATGGGAAATTTTAGAAGTTTCCCAAATTTACAGCGTTGCGGGACTACTTTCGGGGGGACTTATAACCGAAAGACCCTTTAGAGCCCCCCACTACAGCGCATCGGAAACAGCCCTTATAGGGGGTGGAAGTTCCCCTATGCCCGGCGAAATATCCCTTGCCCACCGAGGGGTTTTATTTACCGACGAACTGGCGGAATTTCCAAGAAAAGTTTTGGAGGTGCTAAGGCAACCTTTGGAGGACGGAAAGGTTTTAATAAGCAGGGCGGGTTACAAAGTGGAATTCCCCTCAAAGTTTTTGTGGGTCAGCGCTCTAAACCCCTGCCCGTGCGGAAATTACAAACACCCCTTTAAGGAATGTGTATGTAAACCCTCCCAAATAAGGAGGTATCTAAAAAAGATTTCTTCACCCCTTTGGGAGAGAATAGACCTAAAGGTTTGGGTAAACCCCGTGGAAACCGAAAAGTTAATTTCCCCTTCACAGGAGGAAAATTCCCGACAAATAAGGGAAAGGGTTTTAAAGGATCTCCCAGAGGAAAAGATTTTAAAGGGGTTAACCGATCTCCCTACACCAATGATAACAGCGCAACTCCTGTTGCGGAAAAATATTACGATTCAAAGATTTGTGATATTTGTGTTAAAGAGTGCCCCATTGGTGATACTGCAATAGTTATGACTTCAGAAGGCGGAAAAACAGTTCCGAAAGTGCTTGACGGATGTACCGGCTGCGGAGTTTGTGTTATGGTTTGTCCTACCGAAGGACCGAGTATTATTGTTGAACCCATAAAATCTTAAGGTTATGTTTGGAAAAAAGAATAAACAACCTCTGGCTCCAAAGCCGAAAGAAGAGATGCCTTATAAAAAAGAGGGTTTGACACTTAAAGAATTGAGAAAAAAACATAAGAAACCGTTTAAATGGAGAACACGAAGATGGAGTGTTTTGATTGGAATAAATTTACTGTTCTTTCTTTCATTTTT
>QOAS01000037.1 GCA_003972855.1 Gammaproteobacteria bacterium
AATCTCTTTACCTTTGATTTCGCTAACCTCTTTGGCGAGTTCCTTCAGTTGATACCTGTAAATGGCTTTGGTAAAGGGTTTTCCTTCCTTAAAGACGGTCCTTTCAACTTCTTTCCAGAATTCTTCTTCGTCGTAGCCGAGCATTTTGCAGACAAAGTCGCAGTAGACTTGTGCTCCTTTGACGAAAGCTTCCTTTTGGTCTTTAGCCTTTCCTTCTTTCATCAGGCGGGCGCCGAGCATTCCGCTGGTCATTTCAAAGAAGAAGTCAACTCCGTGTTTTCCTTCTCCGATTTTGTAAACTCTGCTTCTTTTGAACACGGTAAGGTTGTGAGAGGTTCCCCTACCGAGGATAATGTCGTCCCTTTCAAGATAGTGTTCATCGGGAAGTATTACATCCGCATAAACATTGGATTCGGTCGGCATAGTATCCAAGAAGACAACCAATTTAGCCTCTTCCATCCACTTTTTCCATTTATCACCGTAGGGGTTTCCTAAAACGGGATTTATGGCATATCCGAAAATAGCCTTGGGTTTGTAAGGTTTTCCATTCCATTCCAGCTTTCCTTCAAAGGCTTTGTCAAAACCGTAGTCGGAAACCACCGGCAATGCTATACCCGGTTCTTTTGATTTTCCGCTCATAAACTTAGCCCATTGTTCAAAGCTTGCTAAAACCGCTATATTGGGAATACCGGTGGAAGTAGCGCTTTTTACCAGCTCGGTGTAATCCAATTTAGTCACAAACCTTTTAACCGCATCGGGATTTTGGGCGTTGGGTAGGAACAATCCAAAGAATACATCCAATACCCAGAATACACCGGGTATGTTATAGGTCGGATAGGGGGACTTTTCAACGGGATAACCTATGGGAAACTTGATGTATTTTCCGCCAATAGCCTTTTCAAATCCCTCTTTGTTCAACCATTCCCAGAATTTTGCCACTTTGTGTCTGTATTCGCCACCAACAATCCATCCACCGAGATTGTCGTGTCCGTTAATAATCATTTGAATTTGGGTTAGCACCTTCCTTAGTTGGATAGAGTTGGCATAACGGGCGTCGTAAATACCGGGTTCTATCACCGAAGGTCTCTTGGTGGCAAAGAGGATGGCTACTTCTCTTATCCTTTCCGCGGGGATTTCCGTTATCTTTTCCGCCCATTCGGGGGTATAAGGTTTGGTTTTTTCCTTTAGCAGTTCCCAAGCGGTTTTCACATCCTCAATAGAGGGGTCTTGCTTTTTGAGTTGTTCCAACAGTTGTTTTCTAATTTCTCCGCCCAGTTCCAATGCGGGTTCTATCGGTTTTCCTTCTATATCGGTTTTGTTGTGGTTTAAATAACCTTGCAAGGTTGCGAGCCTGTTTTCCCTTTCGTCCCAAATGTGGAAGTTCTTCCACCAAATACCATCTTTATCGGATAGGAGCCACCAAGTTTCCTGTTTTGTAACGGGATGTTTCCTTTTAACCACCAAGTGAGGGGCGTTGGTGTGATATTTGATAAAGTCCAAGTTGTGTTCGTATAGGTGTTTTCCGTAGTATTTCTCGTGAAGAATTACATTGAGCATTGCCAATGCAAAGGCGAGATCGGTTCCCGGTTTTATCTTGAGGAAGATGTCAGCCCTTGAAGCGGTTTCCGAACGGCGCACATCCACAACCGCAACCATTGCCCCTCGTTTTATAGCCTCCCCGAAGCGGTGCGCCCTACCGGTGGATATACCCGCCAATGAGCCATTGGAACGAACCACTAAAATGAAGTTTGCATTTTCAAAGTCAACAACCATTTCGTCGTGGGTGTTAAAGTAACCTGTCGCCGCGTGTATTCCGAGGTGTTCAACTCCAACACAGTTTTGAATGGGGGCCCCCCAGAGGTTTAGCATCTCCATAAGGAGCGCAGCTCCGAAAGCCCAAGGTCGGTATTGGGCGCAACCGTGCCATCCTCCTAAAAATACCCACTCGTGGGGTTGGATATTGTGTTCCTGAACCTTTTTCATAATATATTGGAAAGCTTCCTCCCAAGTTGCTTTTCTAAATTTCCATTCACCCCTCTTGGAGCCTTCTACTCTTATAAGGGGTGTGGTAATCCTATCGGGGTTGAACAGATATTTGAGACCGGACTGTCCCCTTGCGCATATTTTTCCTTGCCCGTAGTTGTCCCATTTGTTCCCCTCTATTTTTAAAGGTTTTTCCTCCTTACCTTTTTTGTGAACCCTTACATTGAGACCGCAGATGTTGGCACAAAAACCGCACACATTGGGTTTCCACTCAACTTTCCATCCGGGTGTGTATAATTCCGTCGCGTTGAGTTTTTTGGAGTTCAACTGTAGAAAGGATAAAACCGTCGCACTTCCCGCCAACGCCACCGACCCTTTTAAAAAATCCCTTCTCGTTATCCTTGTATTAAGCATTTAATAACCTCCCCGCTGATTTATCTCACCTGATATATATCGTATGATGGGAATAATTAAGAAAGCAAGAATTTACGGAAATTATGATATCAATCCATTCTAATATTAGGTATTTACTAAATCTTTATATCAAATTTTTTTAATATTATTGAAAAATTGCTTGTTTTTAGCCATTTTGTTAAGTTGATGAGAAAGGAATTTCTACTTTTTTTCGCTTTCGGAACCATTTCCTTTGCAACCAACGGAGATTTTCTAATCGGCGTCGGAGCGGTCTCAAGGGGTATGGGAGGTGTTGGTATAGCAACCGTAACCAACGCGGATAGCACTATTTTTTCCAACCCTGCACTGATGACCGAGTATAAAAAGGCTGTCTTCTCCTTTGGTGGAACACTCTTTATGCCCCACACCAAAGGTTACGCTAACGGCACTTCCGCAACGAGTGACGCGAAATATTTCGCGGTTCCCTCTATAGGTTTCATTTATCCGATGTCACAAAAATGGTTTTTCGGAATTTCCGCCTACGGAATTTCGGGAATGGGTGTAGATTATAGAAACACCAATGTAAAGTGTAACCCCACATCTCCCGGGTGTTATACCAACTTCCAAACAATGGAAGTGGCTCCTTCGTTGGCGTATAAAGTGAATGAAAAATTATCGGTAGGTTTCGGACTGGATTTATCCTACGGCGCTTTAGACTTGGGAGCGGGATTAAGTAGCGATTACGCGGTAGGTGTCCAAGTAGGTGTTTCATATAAGGTAAATCCTACCTTTACCCTCGGAGCTGTTATTAAAAGCCCCCTTAAATTCAACTTTGCAAGGGTTGGTGACTTCAACGGCGATGGGATTTTGGACGATATGACCCTTGA
>QOAS01000039.1 GCA_003972855.1 Gammaproteobacteria bacterium
ATGAATCCTGAAGTTTTGAAAATCGGTAAGCTATTTGGTCTAAAGTTTTCAATCCGTTGGCAGAAGAAACCAAATCTTTAACATTTTTCTCATTTAAGGGTATAAACTTTTCCAAAAACTTTAAGTCTTCTCCGAGAATTTTTAAATGTTTCTCACACTCTTTTAGGTGAAAAAGAAATTTTTCCCTCAAGTGTTCCATAACTTAACCGCTCCCCGAAGGAATTTCTCCGCTTCTTTAGAACCTTTTGGAAATATCAAAAGGTCTATCCTTCTCTCACCTAAACGCTTATAAATTTCCTTCAATAATTTTATTTTTAAATTAAACCTCTCTTGAGAATTCCAATTTTTTGGAACCAAAACGAGGAGGTCTATGTCACCTCCTTTGACATTTGGGTCGGTTCTGCTACCGAAAAGGTATATTTCCAGTCCCTCAAAACCCCTTAAGGTTTCAAAAGATTAAAAAAGCCCTTTTAAGGTTCTTTTCCCAAGGCGAACCTTTTTGGGTAGCTTCATAGGTCTAACACCTGTTGGGGCTTAAAAGCCTGTCCAAAATAATAGCCGCCGCATTTCTCACCGATAGGTGGTTCCAGTCCCCCGCACCCGTTACGGGTTCCAGTATGTAGTCAAAGGTCTCCATAAGGTCGGGAACTATTCCGTGTCCCGTTCCGAGGATTATCAAAAAGTCTTTATCCCTCTCTTTGTGTATCTTTTCCGAAAGTTCCCTGTAGGTTACGGTATTGGGATACTTCCTTGCGGAGGTTCCCACCAAAATAGGCTCCTTCCCCCGTTTGGAAATTATGTCCTCTATAGCCTCGTCAAGGGTGTAAACCACCTTTACCAACGAAACCGCATCCCTACGGGTGGGATTGTCCTCTCCACCCTCACCCAGCCAATACTCTATTTGCCTCTTTATAATTTCCTGCTGGGCTTCCAAGGGCTGGACAATGTAGTAGGTATTAATCTCATAGGTTCGGGCGGGACGGGCTATATCGTGCAAATCCAAGGGGGTAAAGGAGGTTATTATCGGCGTCTTTTTATCCTTACCCAAAACGGGATAGTGAAGAAGTGCCAAAAAAACATTGTCATTTTTGGGTTTATAAGCCATCAAAGTGGTTACATTTTAGAAGGTATCTATGGAAAATAACCCGTTAGATGTCTAAAAAAACAACCATAGCAGTTGTAGGTCTCGGTTATGTAGGACTCCCCTTAGCGGTAGCCTTTGCGAAACACTTTCCCGTGATAGGTTTTGATATAAATCCCAACCGAATAGAGGAACTTAAAAAGGGAATAGACAAAACCCGCGAGGTAGATTCGGAAGAAATTTTAAATCCCAATATCGTTTATACAACCGATGAAAGACTCCTAAAGGAGGCTAACATAATAATAGTCACCGTCCCAACACCGACCGATAAATACAAGAACCCCGACCTTAGGTTTCTAAAAAGTGCAACCCAAACGGTGGGAAGAAATTTAAAGAAGGGAACTATAGTGGTTTACGAATCTACCGTTTTCCCCGGTTGCACCGAAGGGGTTTGCATCCCCATTTTGGAAAAAGAAAGCGGTCTCACTTGGAAGAAAGACTTTTTCGTAGGTTATTCCCCCGAAAGGATAAATCCGGGAGATAAAAAACACCGTTTGGAAAATATCGTAAAAGTCGTTGCGGGAGATACGCCCGAAACCGCCCAAAGGCTGGCGGAAATCTACTCCAAAGTGATTAAAGCAGGGGTTTATATAGCCCCCTCCATAAAGGTGGCGGAAGCGGCGAAAGTTATAGAAAACACCCAAAGGGACATAAACATCGCCCTTATGAACGAACTGGCTATGCTCTTTGACAAACTCGGAATAGACACCCGCGAAGTTTTAGAGACGGCGGGAACAAAGTGGAACTTCCTAAAGTTTGAACCGGGATTGGTAGGGGGTCATTGCATCCCCGAAGACCCCTACTACCTTGCCTACAAAGCCAAAGAGGTAGGTTTTCATCCCCAACTAATCTTGGCGGGGAGGAGAATAAACGACTATACCCCCATTTTTGTAGCCCAAAAGGTGGTGAAACTCCTCATAAAGGCGGGAAAAGTGGTTCAAAACTCCAAAGTCCTCGTAATGGGAATAACTTTCAAAGAGAATGTCCCCGACGCGAGGAATTCAAAGGTTGTAGACCTCATAAGGGAACTCCAAGAATACGGTATCCAAGTTTCGGTATACGACCCCATAGCCAACCCCGAAGAGGTCAAAAGGTTTTACGGAATAACCCTCATAAAGGACACAAAAGAAAACGCCCCCTACGATGGAATAGTGGTTGCGGTAAAACACAAAGAGTTTTTAGACCTAAAACCCGAACACTTTAAGGAACTCACAAAGGAAAACCCCGTGTTGGTGGACATAAAGGGAATTTATCCCAAAGAGGAGTTTGCCAAAGAGTTTATCTATTGGAGGTTGTGAATTAATTTAAACCTTAACAGATGCTTTTAAAGGAAAAACATCTACCCCGCTATACGATTAAGGACTACGAAAGGTGGCAAGGAGATTGGGAGCTTGTGGAGGGAATACCCTACGCTTTAGCTTCCCCCAGCCTTACCCATCAAAGGGTTGTGGTTATCCTCTCTATGCTACTTCAACTTCAGTTAGAGGAAAAGGAAGAATGTAAAGATTGCGTATTAACGATAGACACCGATTATATAGTTTCCGAAGACACCGTATTTCGCCCCGATATAGCGGTGGTATGTGGAAATAAAGATGAAAAGATTACAAAAACTCCCAAACTGATAATAGAAGTAGTTTCTCCCGCTTCGCGGAAAATGGATGAAGAAATAAAGCCCCTCTATTATGCAAAAGAAGGAGTTGAATACTACCTTTTGGTTTATCCACAAGAGCGGAAAATGGCTTTAAAAACCTTTAAAGGGAACGGTGAACACCTAAGTTCCCTTTGGAGGGAACTTTTGAACTTGAAACAGAAAAAGGTTGTAAGTTGAAAATAAATCCCAACGAGCTATGGAGGAGGCTCTAATGCTTCTAAAAGAGAAACATCTACCCCGCTACACCGTAAAGGACTACGAAAGGTGGCAGGGAGACTGGGAACTGGTGGAGGGAATACCATATGCCTTAGCTTCCCCTTCCCTTCTGCATCAAAGAATTGTCGGAATTATCTTTATGCTCCTTCAACTCCAACTGGAGGAAAAGAAAGAATGTAAAGATTGCATAGTAACAATAGATACCGATTACATAGTTTCTGAAGACACCGTAT
>QOAS01000016.1 GCA_003972855.1 Gammaproteobacteria bacterium
GAAGGATTTACCCGAAGCTGAGGAATATGAAACGGATGGATTTAAGGTTTATAGCTTTTTGCCTCCGAATAGACATAAGACAAGAAAGTTTGGAAGGGTGAATAGAAATGAGAGTTTACACTCCAGTATAAGGAGCTATTTAGCGTGTATGAGGAGAAAAACAAAAGCCTTTTGCAAAAGTTATGAAGCCGTTAAACGAAATATTCTTCTTTTCTTCTCTTTTCATCTATTAGAATGACTTCCTTAGAACCCCAGAGGCAAAATACTATGTATTAGTCCCATCACCAGATATTTTGGTTATCAATTAACTTTTTACGAAAGAGATTTTATTGATAGAAGGAAAAATAAGAACCATTGACAATTGTAGTAAAGGCTAAAGGAAATAAACAGAAGGCGAAAATTTAAACCTTAGCCCCCATTTCTTTGGCTTTGGCTATAACATCTTCAATTGTTCCAACATATGCGAACGCCATTTCGGGTAGGTGGTCGTACTTTCCTGTAAGGATTTCTTTTACGCTTCTAATAACATCTTCAAGTTTCACATAAATACCGGGTATACCGGTGAACTGCTCCGCAACGTGGAAGGGTTGAGATAGGAACCTTTGCAACCTTCTAGCTCTGGCAACAATAGCTTTGTCTTCGTCGGATAGTTCTTCCATACCGAGGATTGCAATAATCTCTTGGAGTTCTTTATACCTTTGGAGAATTCTCTTAACTTCCATTGCAACTTGGTAGTGTTCCTCTCCGACAAACTCGGGAGCCAGGAATTTAGACGAAGACTCTAAGGGGTCTATTGCGGGATATATACCTAACTCGGCAAGTCTCCTGGATAGAACTACGAACGCATCCAAGTGTGCAAATATAGACCACGGGGCGGGGTCGGTTATGTCGTCCGCGGGAACGTAAACCGCTTGGAAGGAAGTTAGTGAACCATCTTTGGTAGAGGTAATCCTTTCCTGAACTTCTCCAACGTCGTTGTTCAAAGTAGGTTGGTAACCAACCTGCGAGGGTAGTCTTCCCAAGGTTGTAGAAACTTCCGAACCCGCCTGAACGAAACGGAATATGTTGTCTATGAAGATAAGAAGGTCTCTTTTCTCAACATCCCTAAAGTATTCCGCCATAGTAAGACCGGTTTGTGCTACCCTAAACCTAACTCCGGGAGGTTCGTTCATCTGCCCGTAAACCATTACGGTGTAAGGAAGCACTCCGGATTCTTTCATTTCAAGCCATAGGTCGGTTCCTTCCCTGGTTCTCTCTCCAACTCCAACAAATACGGAGTATCCTTTGTGGAACTTAGCTATATTGTGGATTAACTCCTGGATAAGAACCGTTTTTCCAACTCCCGCACCCCCGAAGAGTCCCGCCTTACCACCTTTGGGTATGGGAACGAGCAAGTCTATAACTTTTATACCGGTTTCAAGAATTTGGAATTCGGTGGATTGTTCGGTTAGAGCGGGTGCAGGTCTAAATATAGGCCAATACTCTTCCGCCTCAACGGGACCCGCTTCGTCTATGGGTTTTCCAAGAACGTTGAAAATCCTTCCCAAGGTGGGAGGTCCTACGGGAACTTTTAGAGGTCCTCCGAGCCATTCAACTTCTTGTCCCCTTACCAAACCGTCGGAAGGTCCCAATACAATACATCTAACCCTTTTGTCACCTATGTGCTGAGCTATTTCCAAGTAGAGTTCTTCCTCAATCCAATTTCCCCTATCGTCAAGACCTTTTCTTACGGTTTTTAAAGCGTCCCTAACGGGGGGGAGCTTATCGGTTTCAAATTCAACGTCAACAACCGCTCCTAAAACTTGAACTATTTTTCCTTTAAGGGTTTCCTTCTCTGCCATTTTTATTTATACCTCCAAAAGGTTTAATTAAAGAGGAAAATTTTACAATTCCCACCAATTTTAACCCGCCTGCTTAAGGGCTTCAACCGCGTTGACGATATCAATAAGCTCGTTGGTAATAGCTTCTTGACGGGCAACGTTGTAAAGGTGAGTCCATTTCTTAATGGCATCCTCCGCGTTTTTGGTTGCGTTTTCCATAGCCATCATACGAGCCGCTTGTTCCGCAGCGTTGGATTCCAACATTGCCCTGTATAGCTGGAAGTTTAAGTATCTTTGTAGTAAGTTTTCTATAAATCTTTCTATGTTCCTAACTTCAAGTTCGTAAACAACTTCTCTATTTTCGGAAATACCTTCCACCATAATTTCCGACAGAGGTAAGAACACCTTTTCTTGAACAAAATAGGAAGTTTTTGTCCTCAATTGGTTATAAAGTAGGAGAACCCTATCGGTTTCCCCCTTTAGGAATCTTTCTTTTACGCTTTCGCCAACAGTTTTAACCGCGGTGAAGTCTACAGTTTTTCTAAATACTTGGTCAAACCCGTTGATGATGTTTACATTTTTTCCAAACTTCTCAAAATACTGAAGTCCTTTCCTACCGATTAGGTGAAGATTTACCTTTAAACCTTGAGAGGAAAATTCTTCTATTTTCCTTTCGGTGTATTTAATAATAGAAGAGTTGAAAGCTCCACAAAGTCCCCTATCGGCGGTTATTAGGATAATGTCTACACTTTTGAGTTCCGTTCTTACCTCAAAAAGGGGATGAATAGAAGGGTCTATATGATGGCTAAATCTTCCTATAGTTTCGTAAAGTTTTTCCGAATAAGGTCTGGCCAGCTCCGCCGCCTCGTATGCACTTTTGAGCTTGGCGGCGGCGATAAGTTTCATTGCATTGGTTATTCTTTTGGTATTTTTAAGACCTTGTATTTTTCTCTTTATATCTTTCAAATTCAATTTCGCCATTTGAGCCTCCTTATAATGGCGTTAGCAATTTTTAAATTTTAATGATTATATAAGAGGGAATGCTTTAATAGATTATTAATGGCATGCAATCAAAACCTTTAAAAAAAAACACCAAGGTTAGAAGGGAATTCTCCGCGGGAGGAGTAGTTATAAAAGACAAAAGGGAAGTTCTCCTTATAAAAAACCCTTCCAACATATGGACTTTTCCCAAAGGACACATAGAGAAAGGAGAAACCAAGGAACAAGCGGCGGTAAGGGAAGTTAAAGAGGAAACCAATATAGATGCGCAAATTGTAACTTACTTAGGGGAAATTAGCTACTTTTTTACCTGGGGAGGAGTTAGAATTCACAAAACCGTCTATTTTTTTCTCATGAAATACATTGCGGGTATTC
>QOAS01000123.1 GCA_003972855.1 Gammaproteobacteria bacterium
ACTTTTAAAACCCCAGAGAACCGCGGGAAACAACCGCCTTTACACCGATGAGGATTTAGAAAGATTGGAATTTATCCTAACCCTAACGAGGGAATTGGGGGTAAACCTTGCGGGGGTTGAAATAATTTTGCGAATGAAGGAACAGATGGAGGAAATGCAAAAACAAATAGAGCAACTGCTGGAGTTTATAGAAAAACAACTCCAAAACCTCCCCCAAGAGGAGAGAAGCCTTATAAAAGTCCCCCGCGGGGTTTCGGTGGTAAAAATAACGGAAATCATCAGGGGTGAAAATAAGGAGGAGGAAAACCCTTAGCGGTTGCTACCTCTCGGTTTAAGGTCCTTCCCTTTGTAATAATTTTCCAATTATGCAATTGGAGAATTTTTTAAAGACCGTTTCCGCCCAAATAGACCGCAAAATAGACGAGGTTCTAAAACCGTTTGAACCCAAACTCCTTTACGATGCAATGCTCTATTACCTAAAAAACGGAGGAAAGAGAATTCGCCCCGCATTGGTGGCAATGGGCGCTTATATAACGGGTGGACATCCCGAAGATGCAATTACCGTAGGAACCGCCATTGAGTTTATACACAACTATTCGCTCATTCACGACGACCTTCCCGCAATGGATAACGACGATATAAGGAGGGGAAAACCCACCTGTCACAAAGTTTTCGGCGAGGATATAGCCATTTTGGCGGGAGACGCCTTGCTAACCTACGCCTTCCAAATACTGAGCCAAAAAGAGCTGTTTAAAAATGTGGATGCGGAGAAACTTTTAAAAATCTCCAATCTGATAGCCCGCAAGGCGGGAACGGAAGGAATGGTTAAAGGGCAAGTAATGGACGTAAAGAAAATAGGCGACCTTGAAGAGGTGGCAAAACACAAAACAGCCGCCCTTATATCCGCATCCCTTGTGGCGGGGGCTATGCTCGGAAATCCGAGCGAAAAGGAACTTTCGCTCCTTTCGGATATAGGAGAGAAATTGGGAATTATTTTCCAAATAGTGGACGATATTTTGGACAAAGAGGGTTATTACTCGGAGTTTGGAGAGGAAGGAGCCAAGGAGATTGCAAATACTTTTGCCTCTATGGCTATTCAGCAGATTAGGGCTTTGAATAAACCCGAAAAGACCCAAATATTGGAGCAATTAGTTTACTTTTTGCTAAATAGAACACATTAAAAATTCTTCCCTTCAGCCCTCCTTTCACCTTAAAGGTTTTTCTAAATCTTAAAATAGTCAAGTTAATGTTAAAGAAACCAAAAATATCGGTTATAGGTAGCGGAAAAGTCGGAGAGAATGTAGCTTACTACACCGCAATAAAGGGTTTGGGAGATATTTACCTATTTGGAAGGGCTAAAGAGGGAATCCATAAAGCCAAGGGTATAGCCTACGACATTAACGAAATGGTTTACCTGCTCGGACACGACATAAGGGTGGAAGGGGTTTCTTACAACGAGGAAGGTTGGGAAAAATTGGAAGGAAGCGATATCGTGGTGATAACCGCGGGGGTTCCCCGTAAACCCGGAATGAGTAGGGAAGACCTACTTAAGGTTAATTTAGACCTCATTAAATACTTTTCTCAACAGATAAAGCTTTACGCTCCCAAGGCGGTGGTCATCGTCGTTTCCAACCCTGTGGACGTTTTAACCTATATGACCCTTGAATTTACCGAATTTCCCAAAGAAAGGGTTATGGGAATGGCGGGTGTTTTGGATACCGCCCGAATGAAGGAGGTTCTCTACAAAAAGGCGGAAAGGGAACTTAATAAGGTTTCGGTAAAAGATATAAAAGCCCTCGTTTTGGGAACCCACGGAGATACAATGGTTCCCGTTTTGTCCAAAACCTTTATAGGAAATACCAATATCCGTTTCCTCTTCGGCAAAAGGGATATAGAGGATATAGTTGAAAAAACCAAAAAAGGTGGGGGAATTATAGTCTCCTATATGGGAACGAGTGCCTATTCCGCACCCGCCGCATCGGTTGTGGTTATGTTAGAAAGTATAGTTAAAGATTTGCACCGAATTTTGCCCGCATCGGTTTACGTAGAGGGAGAGGTGGCGGATTGGTTCGGTTTTGAAGATGTTTGCGTTGGTCTTCCCGTAATGCTCGGAAGGAAGGGAATAGAGGATTACGAACTGGTAACCCTCAACGCTCGGGAATTAAGGGAACTTCAAAAGTCCGCCAACCACGTTAAAAAGATGATAGAATTGGCGAAAAAGTTAATTTAAACCCTTGACCACCTCGCCCCTTTTTCATCAGCCTCCAAAACGAGGTATTTGGCGGATATTCCCATTTCCCTATACAGCCTTACACCCTCCTCACCTATTTGGTCGGCGTTTTTTCTGGTAAACACGCCTATGGTGGAACCGCTTCCGCTTATAAACACCGCGTCCGCACCAAACGAATATGCCAATTCCTTAAAAGTATCAAAACCTTTAAGCAGTTTACCCCTAAAGGGTTGGTGAAGTCTATCCTCAACCGCCACCCTAAGGAGGTCAAAATCTCTATTTACCAATGCGGAAATAAGGAGGGTTGCCCTTTGAATGTTAAACACCGCATCTTTTAAAGAAACTTCTTTTGGTAAAACTTTACGGGCTTCCTCGGTGAGAATCTCAAATTCGGGAATTAAAACCAATATTTGGAGTTCTTTGGGAAATTCTATCCTTTCAAAGTAAACTTTATCGCGGTCCACCGCACAGGTTACAAATCCCCCAACCAACGCGGGGACGAGGTTGTCGGGGTGACTTTCAAAGTTGAAGGCTATTTTTAAAACCTCGTCGGTGGTAAGGTTTATTCCACCCAAAGCGGTTGCGGTAATTATTCCCCCCAAAATGGCGGTGGCGGAACTTCCCAGTCCCCTCCCGAGGGGAACGTTATTTTTTTGAACAACCCTTATGGGTTTGCAAGGAATTCCGAGTTCTTGGCAAGTTCTTTTGTAAACCTTTAGAAAGAGGTTGTCGTCGCCTTTGGAGAGCTTGTCCGCCCCTTCTCCTATAATTTCCACTTCAAATTGGTTATTCTCTTCAACCTCAAAGGTGTTGTAAAGGGTCAGAGCCAACCCGAAGGTGTCAAACCCCGCACCGAGGTTGGAAGTTGAAGCGGGAACTTCCACTTTTATAGCCATTTCTTAAAGTATGGTATTGAATTTTGATGATAGCTTTGATTCAAAGGGTGGAATTTTCCAAGG
>QOAS01000047.1 GCA_003972855.1 Gammaproteobacteria bacterium
CCAAAAAATATCGTTAAATTCTCATATTTACATAGCGATGGAGCTATTAATAGGAAAAACCTAGAAGAGTTGAGAAGGTGGGCTACCGAAAATAACTTGGAAAGGTATAGGGCGGACCAAATCTACCAATGGGTTTACAAAAAGTGGGAGGACAACCCTTGGAACATGACCAACCTCTCAAAGGAACTTAGGAAGTGGCTTTCGGAAAACTTCAAATTCCATACCTTGGAGAAGATAGAAAAGGTTGAAGCCCCCGATAGTGTCAAATATCTATTCAAAACCGAAGATGGTCACCTCGTTGAAACCGTCCTCATAAGGGAAAAAGACCATTGGACTTTGTGCGTTTCAACCCAAATAGGGTGCAATATAGGTTGCAAATTCTGTGCCACCGCCAAGGACGGACTTATAAGGAATCTCACCACCGCGGAAATTTTAGACCAACTCCTTTGGGTTCAAAAAGATATAAAAGACCTCCCCAAGCCGTGGAACAAGGTTAGGAACATCGTCTTTATGGGTATGGGCGAACCTTTGGCTAACTTTACCAACCTCAAAAAGGCGGTGGAAATTTTCATTGACCAAAGGGGGATAGACATTTCAAAACGGAGACTTACAATTTCTTCCAGCGGAATTCTCTACCAGCTTAGGAAAATGGCTCAAGACCCCGTTTTGAGGTCGGTCAATTTGGCTATATCCCTAAATGCCCCCAATCAGGAAATAAGGGAAGAGATAATGCCTATAGCCCGGTCTAACCCCTTTGACGAACTTTGGGAACTCTTGGTAAATTACCCCCTTCCCGAGGGTAGAAAGATAACCCTTGAGTATGTCCTCATAAAGGACATTAACGATAGCGAGGAGTGTGCCTACCAGCTTGCCAAACTCGTTAAACCCCACAGAAAGAGGTTTAAGGTTAATCTGATACCCTTCAATCCGTCACCTATTTTGCCTTACGAGAGACCTGAGGAGGAGAGAATTTTTAAATTCCAAAAGATTTTACTCAATCACTCAATAATAGCAACCATCCGTTGGAGCAAAGGACAAAAGGTTTTCGGAGCCTGCGGACAACTTAGGGCAAAAAGGGAGATACCCCTTATAGGTTAAAGAAAAAAAAGGGTTAAAACCTCAAAATGGGTTTGCGGTTGGCTTCCGCTTCCTTTATTCTCCTTACCGGTGTAGTGTAAGGGGCATTTTTTAACTTTTCGGGATTGGTTTTAGCCTCTTCCACTACAGCTTGGCACACCTCTCCAAAGTAGTCTAAGGTTTCCTTACTTTCGGTCTCGGTGGGTTCTATCATCAGGGCTTCGGGAACTATGAGGGGGAAATACATCGTGGGTGGGTGAACTTTAAAGTCTAACATTCTTTTTGCCACATCTAAAGCCTTAACGCCGTATTTTTTCAGATTTACCGCGGAAAGGACAAATTCGTGCATACACGGAACGTGTTTGTAAGGGTCGGTAAATAACCCTTCAAGTTTTTTCCTCAAATAGCGGGCGTTGAGAATGGAATAGTCCGCAACTTTAAATATCTCCTTGCCGTAAGCCAATATGTAAGCCAAGGCTCTTACCCAAACCGCGGTGTGTCCGTAAAAAGTTAAAACCTTTCCCACCGATTTGGGGATGTTCCAATTTAGGTAATACCTATTTCCGTCAAATTCAACTTGGGGAACGGGAAGATACGGTTTCAACCTTTCGCTCACACCTACGGGTCCGCTACCGGGTCCCCCTCCACCGTGGGGAGAGGAAAAAGTCTTGTGAAGGTTAAAGTGCATAACGTCCACTCCCCAGTCTCCCGGTCTCATTCTTCCGATGAGGGCGTTAAAGTTCGCACCGTCCATGTAAAGCAGGGCATCTTTTTCGTGAAGGGCGTCCGCAATATCTTTAATCTTTCTTTCAAAAATTCCGAGAGTGTTGGGGTTGGTAATCATAAGAGCCGCTACGCGGTCGTTGAGTTTTTTCTTAAAGTCTTCCCAGTCAAGCTCTCCGTTTTTGTCACTCTTTACGGTGAGAACCTTAAAACCCGCTATCGCCGCGGATGCGGGATTAGTTCCGTGGGCGCTGTCGGGAACGAGAATAATATCCTTGGTGGTATTTCCCTTGTCCCTGTGGTAAGCGGATATAAGCAGTAGTCCCAAAAGTTCGCCTTGCGCACCCGCCGCGGGCTGGAGCGAAACATCCGCAAAACCGCCCAGCTCTTTAAGGTATTCCTTTAAAAGGTAGGCTACCTCCAAAATACCTTGAACGGTTTCCTCATCTTGGAGCGGATGGAGATTTAGAAACCCCTCAAAGGAAGCAACCCTTTCGTTCACCTTGGGGTTGTATTTCATAGTGCAGGAACCCAAGGGGTAAAAGTTGGTATCTATGGAAAAGTTGAGTTGTGAAAGACGGGAAAAGTGCCTTACCGCGTCCAATTCGGAAACCTCGGGAAGGTTCAATTCTTCCCTTATGTATTCCCCATCCACAACTTGGGTTAAATCAACTTCCTCCACATCGCAGGTGGGGAGTTTTACCCCCCTTTTCCCCTTTTTGGATAGCTCAAATAGGAGCTTTTCCATGGCGGAGTAGTAGATTGTATTTATCCTTCGGGGGTTTTCAATCTATGGAAAGGAAACGACTTTGGGGAGAACTTTTCCTTTTAACCCTCTTGGGAGGTTACTTTTTTATCTTCCGCAATTGGTTTTTTGCTATAACCTCTCCCGACGAAGGTAAAAACGCCTACGCCTCTTTGCACATGCTTACGAGTGGCGATTGGATAGTTCCCTATTACAAAAAACCCGCCAAAAAGCCCTTAGCTTTAGCTAAGGGATGAATGGCGGATTGTGATTTATATCATTTTTTATTTTAGTGAAAATGTTTTATAAAGGAAAACCTACATCGGGGTAGGCTTTAAGCCACCCCGTAGGGGGGACAGGCACGCCCCACCACCCGTTTTGGGTGGTGATAGCTCGCTCCTATAAAGGGGCGAGAAACCCCCTGCTTTAGCGGGGGGGAGTGTCATGACGACATTTTTCTTTTTCCAATTTTCCCTTATAAATAGGGCAACCGCGAGATTTAATTCATCGTTATCGGTTAAAACCAAATAAAAATCGTAATCTTTGCAGTTATTTATACAATCCTCGTGGGATACATCGCAATTTAAGGTTAGTA
>QOAS01000126.1 GCA_003972855.1 Gammaproteobacteria bacterium
TCCACAAATTTTTTCAGAAAAAACTCTAAGCTTTCCACACTCATTCCAAGGGTTTTTTCCGAAATATCAACAAAAACCGGCTCCGCACCGCAATATTTGATAGCATTACAGGTTGCCACAAAGGTCAAAGGTTGGGTTATAACTTCGTCTCCTTTTTCAACACCAACCGATATGAGTGCCAAGTGAAGGGCGGAAGTTCCGTTTACCGTCGCCACCGCATATTTTGTTCCCACATATTGGGCAAACTTTTTTTCAAACTCCTCAACGAAGGGACCTACCGAAGAAACAAAACCGCTCTCCACCGCTTTAAGGAGGTATTGCTTTTCTTCTTCCCCCAAAAATGGTTCGTGAAGAAACACTTCGGAACTCGCGTAAAGTTCTTTTATAAAATCAACTATTTTTTTATATATTGTAAATTTCATATTTATAAAATTGTAGATTTTTTGAATTTCTAAACCACTCAATAGTTTCCTTTAACCCTTCGTCTAAAGTATATCGCGGAATCCATCCCGTTAATTTTTTCAATTTTTCGTTGCTTCCCACCAATCTTTCAACTTCGCTTTTTTTGGGTCTTAACCTTTGTTTTTCCGTAACTATTTTTGCATTGGGATTTATGAGTTTTATAAGTTTTTCCGCCAATTGTTTTATAGATATTTCTTTTCCCGTCGCTATGTTTATTTCCTCTCCTACGGTTTGGTCACTTTTGGCTATTCTTATAAACCCTTCAACGGTATCTTTTACAAATACAAAATCCCTCGTCGGATGCAAAGCTCCCAATTTTATTTCTTCAAACCCCCCTAAAAGTTGGGTTATTATTGTGGGAATGACCGCCCTTGCGGATTGGCGGGGTCCATAAGTATTGAAAGGTCTTACGATAACCACCGGAAGGTTGTAGCTTCTGTAAAAGCTTTCCGCCAAAGCGTCCGCTGAAATTTTAGAAGCTGAATAGGGAGATTGGGGTTGACGGGGGTGATTTTCATCTATCGGAACATATTTAGCGGTTCCGTAAACTTCGGAGGTGGAAGTTATTAAAACCTTTTCAACTTCAAAGTCCAAACTTGCCTGTAAAACATTCAAGGTTCCTTTAACATTTACTTCCAAATAACTTTCAGGCGAAATATAACTGTAGGGAATACTTATGAGCGCTGAAAGGTGAAAGACAACTTCTGTTCCTTTCACCGCTTGTCGGACTATATCCGTGTTTCTTATATCCCCCGAGATTATTTCTATTTCCTTTAGCACCGATTTGGGAAATGCATCAAGCCATCCCCAACGGTTTAGAGAATTGTATCTAACAAAAGCCTTTACCTCGCAATTTTCTTCCAAAAGTCTTTCAACTAAATGGCTTCCTATGAAACCTCCCGCACCGGTTACCAAGACTTTTTTTCCCCTTAACTCCATCGTTTAACCTAATTAAATTAATGGATTTGCTCCCGTTTGAATCCGCTTTGAAGCTGGTCCTAAATTCGGTAAACCGAACCACTGCCTTAGAAAGGCTTCCCCTTGAGCTGGCGATAGGCAGGATTTTGGCGGAAGATGTAAAGGCTACCTTTAACTACCCGATATTTGACAATTCCGCTATGGACGGTTTCGCTTTAAAAAGTGGCGATACAAAAAACGCTACTCCCGAAAATCCCGTAGTCTTGGAAATAGCCGGGGAAATATCCGCGGGTGAGTTTTGCGAAAACCCTTTAGAAGAAGGAAAAGCTTACAAAATTTTTACCGGTGCGCCTTTGCCACCCGGTGCGGATGCGGTTATAGAAATAGAAAAGGTAGAGGTTGAGTGTAACAAGGTTTATATAAAAGAACCTGTAAAAAGTGGAAGCAATGTCAGAAAGGCGGGAAGTTACGCCAAATTGGGGGAAGTAATCGCCCAAAAAGGAGAAGAGCTTACCCCCGGAAAAATAGGAGTTCTGGCTTCCTTTGGAATAGGTTACGTTTTGACCTACTCAAGACCTAAAGTGGCTATAGTTTCCACCGGTAGTGAGCTTAGGGAACCATGCCACCCCCTTTTAAAGCCCGGTCAGATTTATAACTCCAACTCCTATGCCCTGACCACCGCGGTAAATCAAAATGGAGGTTTGGCAACGAATTTGGGAAGTGTGGAGGATGACTACCAACGCCTTAGGGAGTTTTTGAAGGATACACTTTATGAGTCTGATATTTACATAACCACCGGCGGTGTCTCTATGGGGGAAAAGGATTTCATTAAACTCCTCGTAAAGGAATTGGGTATAGATGTAAAGTTTCACAAGGTTAGGATAAAACCGGGAAAACCCACCCTTTTTGGAACCTACGATAACGGAAGGAGGCTCTTTTTCGGTTTGCCGGGAAACCCCGTTTCCGCCTTGGTGAATTTCTACCTCTTCGTCTATCCCGCTATTAGAAAACTTCAAGGTGCAAAGGAACTTTTCAAACCCAAGGTTAGAGCTATTTTGACCCAAGACTTTAAAAGGAAAAACGCCCAAAGGAGGGAATACATAAGGGTTAAGGTAACATTCGGAGAAGACGGCACCGTTTACGCCCAGCCTTATAAGAACACCTCCTCGGGAGACATGCTCTCAATGGGATTTGCCAACGGGGTTGCCGTTATCTATGAGGGGGTTAAAGAGGTTAAAAAGGGACAAACGGTGGAGGTTATCCTCTTTTAATCTTCCCCTTTTAGGAAATTTCCACATATTTTCCTAACTTGGTTTTCAAAATATTTAGGTTGTTGGCATTGGGTAAGACCCAATATTCCCTACCCAGTTCTATTTCAAAAATTCTCCCGTCGGAGGTATATACGGTAATGTAGGTAGGTGTTCCTTCGTAGGGGTCGGAAAGTTTTTTCAAAAACCCTCTAAGTTTTTCCAAAAATTGTTCACTTATAACCTTTTCGGGAAACCTCAAGACTATTTTCAGTTGTTTTTCAACCTCTTCGGGCAATAATATCCTCCTCACTATCAGTTTTTTCTTTTCGGTTTCAAAGTCGGTAACCAAATCACCTTCAACAACCACCACCGTATCCTCTTGAACTTTATCCTTCAAAACCTCGTAGGTTTCGGGGAAAACTACACATTCCACGATACCCGTTTTGTCTATCAGGTTAAAGAGCGCCATATATT
>QOAS01000163.1 GCA_003972855.1 Gammaproteobacteria bacterium
CAAAAGTATTTGTGGGAACCCACGATTTTACCTCCTTTTCAAAAAACTACGAGGGAAGAAATCCCGTTATTACCGTTGAATTTTTGCAACTAAAGAAGGAGGGAGATTTAATAGAAATTAGAATAAAAGCGAGCCACTTTTTGAGGTATATGGTGAGAAGAATAGTTGCAACATTGGTTGAGGTGGGAAAAGGGGAACTAAAATCGGAGGAAGTAAAAAATATTTTGGAGAGAAAAGACCCCCGTTTGGCACCTTTTAACGCCAAACCTTATGGGTTATACCTACACAAAGTCTTCCTATAGGAGTTTTTGCTATGCAAAAAGTTCTATTTAAGGTTTCAAAAAGAATTAAAAAGAAATTACTTTTGCTGTTTTTATTTTGGATTTTGGGAAGTATCCTTTTTGTTTACGAATCCTTTAACGAATTTCATTACTCGGAAGTTGTAAACCTCGCGGGGAAAATAAGGGGAGGAATACAAAGGGCAACTAAACTTTACTTTGCAAAAGACTTTTACAATCTCAAAGGGATAAAAGCGGAAATAGATGAAACCTTTAAAAGGTTAGAGGAAAAAGTAGAAAAATTGAAGTTTCCTATAGTGGATTGGGGAAGAAATGTGAAACCCACCGAGGTTTACAGTTGTTGGAATTCCTTAAAAAGGAATTTGGTGTATCCACCTTCTCCAAAGAAGGATAAAACGGTTTTGGAAATTTCCGAAGAATGTTGGCTAAAAGCCAATAACCTAACAAATTTTTACCAACAAATAGCCCAAAGAAACACTTTTATATTGATATTTTTCTATACAATCCTCTTTGGAGTTTCAACATTTATAATAGTTCGCCTTGCATTGTTAGTTGAATCGGAGATTAAACGGAAATTGGAAAAAAATTTGGCTTTAGATTCCCTTACCAATGTTTTGAGTAGGGAAGCTTTCAAAGAAATTTTTCACAATGTAAATAATTCCTCCTTTGTAGAAACCGCCAGTATCGTAAAGGTTGATTTAGACAACTTCAAAAGGGTGAACGATATCTTTGGACTTTCGGTAGGAGACGAAATCCTTGTAAGGGTTGCGGAACTTTTCAAAAACAATTTGAGGAAAAGCGACATAATAGGGCGTTGTTACGGAGACAAATTTATTATCCTGCTTCCCAATACCGACTTGGAAGGTGCCAAAAAGGTTGCGGAAAAGCTTAGAAAAACACTTGAAAGTAGGATTTTCAAAAACGGGATAAGGATTACCGCCAGTTTTGGAATTACCGAAGTTGTAAAAGGGGAGGAATTTGAAGAAACCCTTTTAAGGGTAAATAAAGCTCTTTACAGGGCAAAAGAAGAAGGTAAGAATAGGGTAAAAGTAGTCACTCCGTTTGAGAAGGAGGGTTCAACCTCTTCCCCTCGGGGAAATAAGGTTTAAAAATTCCGCATTGGTTAGATAGGTTTCCCTTCCATCAGTTTTTTAAACTCCTTAAAAATATAGTAGCTGTCGTGGGGACCGGGGGAAGCCTCGGGGTGGTATTGAACGCTCATTACGGGGATTTTTGTATGCATCATTCCCTCTAAAGTGTTGTCCAATAAATTTATGTGGGTTATTTCCACCTCTTTGGGGAGGCTATCGGGGTCTACCGCGAAGTTATGGTTTTGGGCTGTTATTTCCACCTTGCCCGTTATAAGGTTTTTAACGGGATGGTTTCCCCCGTGGTGTCCGAATTTTAGTTTATAGGTTCTCCCCCCGAGGGCTAAACCTATTATCTGATGTCCCAAACAGATACCCATTACCGGTTTTTTACCGAAAAAGTGTTTTGCCAATTCTATTCCGTAAACCACATTTTCGGGGTCACCGGGACCGTTGGATAGAAAAATACCGTCGGGGTTTAATTCCTCTATTTCCTCAAAGGGTAATCTCGGGGGTAAAACCGCTACCCTACAACCCTCTCCGACAAATCTTCTTAGGATGTTAAACTTCACCCCGAAATCTATAACCGCCACCAGCGGACGGTCGTTTAACCTCTTTCGGTAACCTTTGTAAAGGTTCCAATCTTCTATGTCCCAATAGTAAATATCACCCGTTGCAACTTGGGAGACCAAATCCTGTTTGGAAATATCGGGAATATTTCTCGCCTTTTGAACTACACTTTTGGGGTCTAAATCTTCGGTAGAAATAACCCCCCTTATAACTCCCCGTTCCCTTATCTTTTTAACGAGGGCGCGGGTATCTATTCCCCTTATACCTACAATTCCATGTTCTTTAAGGTATGTATCCAAATCCTTTTTAGCCCTCCAATTGGAAACTATAGGTGAAAGTTCCTTTATAACAAATCCGTTTACCCAAACTTTTGAACTCTCGGTGTCCTCATCGTTTACGCCGTAGTTACCTATTTGGGTATAGGTCATAGTTACTATTTGCCCTTTATAGGAAGGGTCGGTAAGGATTTCTTGATAACCGGTCATGGAGGTGTTGAAAACTACCTCTCCCCCCGTTTCCCCTTCAGCCCCAAGCGAAAACCCAAAGAAAACGGTTCCGTCCTCCAACCCCAAAATAGCCCTTTTTAACATTCTAAAAAAACTAAAGTCTATCCCGCTAACTCTTTAAAAAGCTCCGCATATTTTTTTGCGGTGTTTTCTATGGAGTAGAGCTTTGCGATATCCTTAGCCCTTTGGGCTATAACCTTGTATTCATTCTTTCCAAGCGATAAAACCCTTTCCATAGCCTTTGAAAGTGCTTCGGGATTTTCCGGTTCAACCAAAAAGCCGTTTATTCCATCTTTTAGGTAAGAAGGTATCCCGCCTACCGCGGTGGATATTACAACCATTCCCGTAGCCATAGCTTGAAGCAAAGCCCCCGCTATGCCCTCCAGTCGCGATGAGAGAACGAAAAAATCGCCCGCGTTGAGCAGGTCTGGAATATCTTTTCTAAACCCCAATCCAAAAACCTTCTCTTCCAATCCGAGTTTTCTTATTAGTTCTTTAGCCTTCGGACTATCGGTTTCGTGTCCAACGAGCAAGAGAAAGCAATCTTTACACCTCAAGAGGGAAAAGGCTTTTAAAAGTATGTCTTGACCTTTGACGGGAGGATTCCAGTTGGCAACATTAATAAAAATCTTTCCATCT
>QOAS01000072.1 GCA_003972855.1 Gammaproteobacteria bacterium
CTATCACCACCCCAAACGGGTGGTGGGGCGTGCCTGTCCCCCCTACGGGGTGGCTTAAAGCCTACCCCGATGTGGGTTTTCCTTTATAAAACATTTTCACTAAAATAAAAAATGACATAAATCACAATCGTCATTCATTCCTTAGCTAAAACTAAGGGCTTTCTGGCGGAAGGTTTGTAAAGCCCCGCGTCCGCGGGGCTTATTTTTTTAATCCCATTCGGTCATTACTTCGGGATTGGAAAGGTGCTCTCTAATGGTTTTTCCTATTAATGCGGGGTTTTCTATAACGATAACCCCCGCTTCGCGGAGGGCTTCCATCTTAGATTTGGCATCTCCTTTACCGCCGGTAATAATGGCACCCGCGTGTCCCATTCTTTTTCCGGGAGGAGCGGTTATTCCCGCTATGTAGGCAAATACGGGTTTATTAACATGCTCTTTAATGTATTCCGCCGCTTCTTCCTCCATAGTTCCGCCTATTTCACCTATTAGGAGAATTGCATCGGTTTCGGGGTCTTCTTGGAACATCTTTATAACATCTTTGTGGGTTAGCCCCGGCACAGGGTCTCCGCCTATACCCACCGCGGTGGATTGTCCCAAACCTTCTTTGGTAATCTGATAAGCCGCTTCGTAAGTTAGGGTTCCCGAACGGGAAACTATACCTATCCTTCCCGGTTTAAAGATGTGACCGGGCATAATACCCACCTTTGCCTGTCCGGGAGTTATTACACCGGGGCAGTTGGGTCCCACCAAAATTACATCGGGATGCTCCTTTTTGAGGTAGTCTTTTACATACATCATATCCCTTACGGGAATTCCCTCGGTAATACAAACTATGGTTTTTACACCCGCGTCCGCCGCTTCAACTATGGCATCCGCCGCAAACGGAGGGGGAACAAATATTAAAGAAGTATTGGCACCGGTTTCCTTAACCGCCTCCTCAACGGTATTGAAAACGGGCAACTTATACTTTCCTTCGTCGTCGCTCCACACCTGACCTCCCTTACCCGGGGTTACACCGGCAACTATTTGGGTTCCGTATTCCAAACACTGCTTGGCGTGGAAAGAACCTTCCTTACCGGTGAGACCTTGAACGACAACTTTTGTGTTTTTGTCAACAATTATTGCCATTTTTTAACACCTCCTTTCTTTGTTTATTCCCCCACAATTGTTAAGGGTTTTTCCCTTTTTATAGCCTCCTCGGTCCAAGAGAGGAGGCTGTTTAGAATTTCAAGCTCAACAACGAGAGGTTTATCTTTCAATTTTTCCTTTAACTCCAAAAGTTCTTCCTTAAGTTTGTAGAGACTTCCAATGGAACAAATTTCTATATTCCTATCCTCGTGTTCAAAATGGAGGGGTTCCCTCAAATTTTTGAGGGGCAGATAAACCCCCACGGTTTCGGAAAAAAAGACGAGGGAACCGAAATGGTAATCCTTTTTATAGGTATCTATGTAGGTTATAAGTTCTTCGTCTTCTATATCCTCCTCCTCGGCTAGGGAAGTTTCGGGAGGTTCCCCTTTAAAGTGGATGTGGGCTGCAACCCTTTTGAGGGCGTAAAGGTGTTCGTCGGGGAATTCCCCCAAAAGTATCCTGTCCGAATAATCCAAAACGAAATTAAGCTTTTCTCCCGTCTCCTTTTCTATCGCCAACTCTATATCCGCCATTAAATACTCGCAAAGTTCGGAAAAAATTCCCCAGCCGAGGTATACCTTCACCCTATTCCCCCTTTAGCGGGAACCTTCCGCCTTTTTGGCGAGTTCAACCGCCTTCTGGGCTCCTTCCCACATATCTTTGACGGGAACGATGTTAAGTCCGCTTTCCAAGAGGAGTTTTCTACCCTCTTGGGCGTTGGTTCCCTCCAATCTTGCCACGATGGGAACCCTTATTTCCACCATTTTGGACGCTTCAATAATACCCCTTGCCAAGCGGTCTACCCTCAATATTCCACCGAAAATGTTTATAAAGACTACCTTAACGTCGGGGTCTCCCATAAGTATCCTAAAGGCATTGGCTATTTGCTCAACATTTGCTCCACCTCCGACGTCAAGGAAGTTGGCGGGTTCTCCCCCTGCGAGTTTAACGATATCCATAGTGGTCATGGCCAGTCCTGCCCCATTAACCATACAACCGATGTTTCCGTTAAGTTTTACATAGTTGAGGTTGTATTTCTTCGCCTCCCTCTCCTGAACGGGAAGTTGCTCCTCGTCTTCCAACTCCGCCAAATCGGGGTGTCTAAAGAGGGAGTTATCGTCTATGTCCATTTTGGCGTCCAAAGCGACAACGTTACCCTCTTTGGTGAGAACAAGGGGGTTTATTTCAACCAAAGAGGCGTCCAATTCTTTGTAGATTTCCCACATTTTGAGAAAGATTTTTGCGGTCTCCTTTACGGGAAGCCCCAATTTGAAAGCCATCTTGCGGGCTTGATAGGGCATAAGTCCCAATTCGGGGTCTATCGTTTCAATGATTATCGCGTCGGGGTTTTCCTTAACGATTTCTTCAATTTCCATTCCACCCGCGGCGGAAGCCATTAAAACCGGTTTGGATTTGCTCCTGTCAAGGGTTATGGCGGCGTAAAACTCTTTATCTATATTGGTTGCCTTTTCAATCAAAATTCTGGTAACGGGTTTTCCGTCGGGGCATTGGAAGGTTTTAAGGGTTTTACCCAATAGGGAGGAAACTGCCTCTTCCAACTCTTCCATAGTTTTTACGATTTTTACTCCGCCCGCTTTACCCCTTCCCCCGCAGTGAACCTGAGCCTTTACCACCAAGGGGAATTCTCCGAGTTCTTCCGCAATTTCCTTTGCCTGCTCTAAGGTAAACGCGGTTTTTCCTTCGGGAACGGGAATTCCGTATTTGGCAAATATCTCTTTAGCTTGATGTTCGTGCAACTTCATTACTTCACCTCCGATGCCCTTATTTGAAGTTAAATGTTAACATTCCTTTGACAACAAAAGTTTTAAAACTTTCCCAAAACGTATTCCCTAAAAAGTTTTTCCATAAGCTCCAAACTCTTTAGGTGTTCCTCCCTAAAGCGGTAGTCCAACATTTTTAGATAAAGTTTCGTTTCCCTATCCAAGG
>QOAS01000028.1 GCA_003972855.1 Gammaproteobacteria bacterium
TTTGTAGTAAAACTCCTTGTGCATTCTCTCCCTCCCTAAGGTTTTGAAAGTTTGATTTTAAAACCAACTGTTGGAAAAAGGGCAAAATATAGCTCACTAATTCTATATTTAGGACTTGTAAGCTAAATTAAAGATTTGTAGCAGTAGTAAGCTCTCCCCAATTGCGGGGGTGGAAAGTAGGGGAGAGCCGTAAAGGGGTAGCGACCGCCATAATGCTACACCCCTTTATGGGGAGTAGCGGATAGCTCACTGCTACCCCAACCACCCCCGCTTTTTAAAAATTCCCTAAAGGAAAAAATTCGGAGAAAAATTAGGAGGAATAAACTATGAAGAAGAGAAAACACTTTAATAATCTATCCCCCCAACCTTCCAAATGCTATAAATCTAATCAACAAGCTAAACGCACCTATTGGGGAGTAGATGTAGCCAACGGGTTTATAATCCTTAACAACGGTAATCCTTGCGTTTTTTACCTCTTTGTAGATGCCCCTACAAAAAAACCCGCTCTGCCTTCTAACAAACTAAGAGCTTGTAAAAAGAAAACTAAAGTAGTCCAAATTAAAGACCTTTCGGAAATTATTAAACCTAACGATGTAGTAATTTTAGAGCAAACAGGAAACTACGGGATTAGATACGCCCAAATCTTTTCCCAACTTGGTGCTACCGTTATGCTTGCGGATAGTAAAATGTTCGCTTTCTTCCGCAGGGGTAGAAACATACACAAAAACGATAAAGTAGACGCTTACCTCCTTCGGCAAATGTTCTTTGATGTGGAATTTAGAGACTACATTTACAAGTTTATACCTCAAAAACACTACCTTAGACAACTAATAAAAAGCACCCAAAAGTTGGAAAAGGAAAGAACAAGACTTATAAATAGAACCAAAAACTTTTTAGCGGTAACCTTACCTTACGAAAATTATCACCATCTTGCACCCCAGCAATTTATTAAAAAAATCCCCGAAATTAGACAAAAAGTTAGCCAAATACCCCACCCTTACACCGAAACTATCTTAATCAGCTTAGACATTTTGGAAAACTACGAAAGACTGCTAAAAATCCAAGAAAAAGAAATTGAAAGCATAGTAAAAAACCACCCCGACTATGAAATTTTAAGCACAATAAAAGGTTTTGGGACAAAAACCATAGCGACCCTTATAGCTTACTATTGGGACATAAAAAGGTTTAAAAGCGTAACCCAATTTAAAGGCTACCTTTTAAAGGGAACTATCAGGGAACAATCGGGGACGACCATAGATAAACGCAAAAACATAAAAAGCAGACCCGAAGTTAAAAAAATGCTCTACATTCTTTGGAAGAATACCGCAAGAAGGAAAGATAACCCCTTAAAACACATTGTTAGGCTAAGTTACGACATAAATAAAAAGAAAGCTTGGCTAAAATTTGCGGATAAACTCTTAGAAATCATCTTTTATATGCTTAAATACAGACTAACCTTTGAAGAGGCAATAAAATACACGCTAAATAACAAAGCTAAAGAGCTACAAAACCTATTAAACCAACTAACAAAGCCTATAAACTTGGGAGATAAAGAAGAGATACAAAATTTTCTTAAGAAGTTAGCGAAACTGAACCATTTAATAAAAAATTGGGTGGCGTATCAGAATACTGCCTCCGAGGGAGGCGCAACGGAACTATGCCACCCGCCACAAGACTACCTACTATACCTTTTGTCCCTAAAACCTTTAGAAGTTTTAAAAGCTTTGCAAGTAACCCTTTCAACCATTGAAAGCTCTCTAACGGAAGTTTTAATGCCTTCGTTAAAAACCCTTCTAAAGGAGGGTTAAAATGGGTAACTACAAAGTAGAACCCCTAAAACTGCAAAAAGCTTTTAACCAACTCCACGGAATTGTATTAGACCTCTTGCACCTAAATAAGCAACTGATAAAGGAAAAAGAGGAACTAAAAGGGATAGTTATTGACTTGCTTACAAACAATGTTACCGACAAAACTATAAACAGGTTAGAAAAACTGCAACTGTTTGAAACCGAACCTAAACAGGCAGACCAACTAATAGAAAAAGCCCTTATGACGGATAAAAACTTTATTAAACACTTTGAAGACCCCATTAGGGAGATTTTAGGAATTGAGTAAGCAAGAGCCAGAGGCTCGCTACTATGGGAAATAGCTATTATGACAAAAGAATACTCATAGCTATAGACAGAGAAAGCTACGAAGAACTTAAAAAGCTTGCCAAACTCCGAAAGGAAAAAGTTAGCCAAATCATTAGAAAGCTTATTTACAAAGAACTTAAAGAGTTTAGAAAGCAATTAAAAGAGGGTTAAAATGCCCAAAGAAAAGTTTTACGATGCTCTCCTAAAGGTAAGAATTGACAGGGAAACTTACCAAGAACTTAAGCGGTTAGCCCAAACCAAAAACATAACCATAAGTCTCTTGGTGAGGAGACTAATATATGGAGAGCTTAAAAGATGGCGAACCTCTAAATCTACTATACCGCGGTATTGATTGGCTAAGGATAGGCTACTACGCTATAACCGACCACAGCAACGACTATGAAACCTTTTTAGATACCCTAAAGGACATAATACGCTTTAAGGAACACGAAGATAGGACATTTGAAATCCCAACGGTTTATCCATTTGAGATACCCAAAGATATGGAAAAACCTTTTCCCGAAAAAATTACCTTTAGAGTTAAAACAACCGCCAATATTTACCCCTATGTGGTTATGTTAGTTTATGAACCATTAGGAATTTCCCTAAGACTTGGAAAACCACTTAAAGACTACCAAATTACGGAATTAGACTTAGGTTATACCCCAACCCCTAACCTTATGTTAGAACTTACAGGAAAAGCTTTAAGACCCCAAAAATACTACGAAACCCTAACAGTTTTAAAAACCCTCTTTTATTTTTTAGCGGACTTGGGACTATTCCCAATAGCCTTTACCTTTTCCCGCATAGATTACGCTTTGGACTTTCCCAACCCCGAGAGAGCTTTAAGCCTCCTTTTAACCTTTGAAAACCTTAGAAAAATCAAAATTCAAACCGACACAGAACAGAT
>QOAS01000104.1 GCA_003972855.1 Gammaproteobacteria bacterium
GCTCCAAGAGAAAACATCTCAGGTCTTAGCATACGATGAAATTGGGGCGATTGTCGCCAACGCAATGATTGAAGAAGAGCGATTCGACGAGGCCACGCGTGCGAAGCTCGATTCGCCGCACCTGTGCGGCGACTTCCTTCGAGAAGACGCGCTCGTGCCTCACGGCGCTCAGGGGGCCGGCACCGCCGCAAGCACACGCCGCATGATCTCATCGGCGTCGATGCCACGGGCGTCCGCCTCGTAGGTGGTGCGTAGACGGTGCCTCAGAACAAGGGGAGCCATCGCCTTGACGTCGTCAGGCATCACGAAGTCCCTGCCCTGTACGTAGGCACGCGCGCGGGACGTGCGCGCAAGGAAGATCGTGGCACGAGGCGAGGTACCGAATTCGATCAGATCCTCGAGATCCTCCATTCCGTACGCGGTGGGCTCGCGCGTCGCGAAGCCGAGCTCGACCACGTAGTCGAGTACCTTCTCCTCGAGGTGCACCGCGGCCACCTGACCTTTGGCAGCGGCGATCTGCTCGACGGTAGCGACGGCTTCGATGGGAGAGGGATCGGCGTGGGCGACGCGTCGCACGATGGTCTTTTCCTCCTCCGTGGGGGAAAGTGGAAGGGTTTACACCTTTGAAAGGGAGGAGAGAATTTTCAAAACCGCCAAGAGGAATTTGGAAAAATTCGGTTTCACCCAAAATGTGGTTATGTTCAACAAACCCTTTGACCCCGCGGAGGTTGAGGGAATAAAGTTTGACGCGGTCTTTATTGATGTTAGAGAACCTTACCCTTACATTTCCCAAGTGTGGGAGCTTTTGAAACCCTCCGCACCTATTGGGTTTTTGCTTCCCACCGCCAACCAAGTGCAGGAACTTTTGAAACATTTAAAACCCTACTTCGGGGACATAGAAATTGTTGAGATACTGGCGAGGTATTACAAAGCCAATCCCGAACGCTTCCGCCCCGAGGATACGATGGTTGCCCATACCGCCTATCTACTCTTTGCCAAAAAGCTTTCTACATAAGGTCTTAAAACCTTTAATAACAATTGCAGTTTTTCCTTATATCTCGTGTCCCCTATTAGGTATTTTTCTCTCGGCTTGACCATAAGGAGTATGTCCCTTAGGGAAACGGTGATATAGCCCTCCTTGGTAACCGTGGAAAAAGGACTTTTCCTTCGGATTTTTACATCTTCCGCCTTCAGCAGATTTTTAAGTATTTCGGGAAGATTTTCCAAATATCCCTTTTCCGAAATAATATCCAAAACCGAAAGAACTTCTTCGTAATTCTTTTTTTCCATAGAGAGAAGGAATACGGTTCTGTCAAGTTTTTGTAAGTCGTCTTTTATACTCCTATAGTAAATTTTTTGCTCTTTTACCCAACTTACGATATTGTATTTGGTTGAAACCAAAAAGTAGGAAGTTAAAAATAAAACCCCTACGGTAAAGTCTGCGGAATTTAACTTTTCAAACAATGTTGTGTTTATAAATAGTGCAACCAAATGCACCCCCAAAGCTATTAGGCTTTCCTCAAAAAATACCGCGGAATAGGTGCTTAAGATTATTCCCGCGGGTAGAATTCCGTAAACGGAATTTGATAGAAAAACAACGAAAAGACTAAAAGCGTAGTCTAAAAGTCTAATCCACAGGTTACTAAATAGGTTCTTATTGAAACCGACAAGAAGTATATTCACCAATAGGTAGGCGAGGGCTATAAAAACCAAAAAGTATCGGAAATTCCCCTCTCCACCGTATTCGTTTGTTATGAAAAGTATTAACAAAAAGAGTGCCAGTGCGGATAATTTTGAACCGAAGTAGTAAATATTTAATAGTTCCCTCTTTGAAAAACCTTGTTTGTTGAACATTGGGAGTTTTAAAAGTAAAGTATATTAACTTGTGCCTATAAAAGTTGCCTTTATATGCGTCGCCAACTCCGCCCGTTCCCAAATGGCGGAGGCTATTGCCAAAAAGGTAGCCCAAGAATTGGGAATTCAAATAGAGGTTTACTCCGCAGGTTCTAAACCCGCGAGCATCGTTCACCCCCTCGCCATAAGGGTTTTGAGGGAAAAAGGCATAAACACCGAAGGTTTAAGACCTAAACACCTTAGGGAGATACCTATTAAGGAGATGGATTACATTATCGTCCTTTGTAGGGAAGAGAATTGTCCCTACATACCCCACGCAAGGGTTTACCATTGGAACTTACCCGACCCCGCGGGTTACAAGGGAAGTGTAGAAGAACGATTGGAGTTTTTTAGAAAGGTAAGAGATATTATTGAGGAGAGGATTAGGGAGTTTTTGTGTGCTAAACACAACTTTTAAACTTCTTCCAATATTCCGATGGGAAGATAGAAAAATACTTGTTTGCAGGAAAGAGAGATGAGGAAACTTTTTTAAAAAATACTGAAGGATTTACCCGAAGCTGAGGAATATGAAACAGATAGATTTAAGGTTTATAGCTTTTTGCCTCCGAATAGACATAAGACAAGAAAGTTTGGAAGGGTAAATAGAAATGGGAGTTTACACTCTAATATAAGGAGCTATTTAGCGTGTATGAGGAGAAAAACAAAAGCCTTTTGCAAAAGCTATGAAGCCGTTAAACGAAATATTCTTCTTTTCTTCTCTTTTCATCTATTAGAATGACTTCCCCCTCTTTTTAAAAACTTGAAAGAAAACTAAAAGTGTGGTATATTTATAGATTTGGCAAGGCTGGGTAGCTCAGTTGGCTAGAGCGGGGATCTCATAAGTCCCAGGTCCGGGGTTCGACTCCCCGCCCAGCCACCACTAATCTAAAATCGTTCCTTAATGTCTAAAGTTGCCATTTTGAGCGGTGTAAGGAGGATAGGATTTTACATAGCCCAATACCTTTTAACCCAAGGTTACGATTTGGCGGTTCTCTACAAAACTTCCGAGGATAGGATTATAGAGTTAAAGGAATACGCAAAAAGTTTGGGAAGAAAAGTGGTTC
>QOAS01000052.1 GCA_003972855.1 Gammaproteobacteria bacterium
TTTAGACTACGGGAAATCTCCGCAACTTCCTCTTGGCGGGAGGAGTATTTCCTTACACCCCTTACCAGTTGAAGGTAATCCACTATTAAAAGCCCTATTCCTTTTTCCTTTTTCATCCGTATTGCCTTTATGCGTAGGTCGGTTGTGGAAAGGCTTGCGCTGTCGTCTATATATATGGGTAACTCTTGAAGGAGCTTAAAACTTTCTTCCAAAACCGCCTTTTGTTCTTCCGTTAGTTTCCCGAGTCTAAGGTCGTAAAGGGGTATATGGGATATGAACGACAAAAGGCGGAGTGCCAATTGCTCTTTGGTCATCTCTAAGGAGAAAATCCCAACGGGCAAACCCTCTTTTTGGGCTACATGTTTGGCAATTGAGAGGGCGAAACTCGTTTTACCCATACCGGGACGCCCGGCGATTATTATTAAATCCCCTCCGTGAAAGCCCGTCGTTAGCCTATCCAAATCGGGGAAACCGCTCGGAACACCCGTTATGTGGGATTTGGATTTAGAAAACCTCTCTATGGTTTCTTTGAGTTCGGGAACAACCTCCGCAAGGGATACATATGGAACAACTTCACTTTTGGCGGAAAGTTCAAAGGTTTTGTCCAACAAAAGTTCCAAAAGTTCCTCGGGGTCTTTGTGGTCCTTGGAAAGTATTTCGTGGGCTATCTCTATCAGTTCCCTTTTTAGGGCATACTTTTTTAAGAGCCTGCAATATTCCCTTAAAATTTCCTGCGAGCGGACAAAACTCTCCGCATACCTTTCAAAAAGTTTTCCTTCGTCTATATAATCGGGGACTACGCGGTGTTTCTTCAGTTCCTCTAAAATTAGGTCAAAGGTTAGATTGTTCCCTTTTTCGTTCCAAGTCTTTAAAACAACCTCAAAGATTTTTTGGTTGATTACATCAAAAAAATGGCTGTCCCTTATTCCTTCCTCTAAAATGACCTCCAGCTGGGAAGGTTCCAATAAAACGGTTCCTATAATGGTGTCCTCTATTTGGGGGTTATAGTTTATGCTTCCCTGCACAAGGGAAAAAAGTTTAGTCTAAACCGAGGAAGGGAAAAGGAAGGGGTCAATCCTTTAGGGGTTTATCCATCGCCACGAACCACTGCGGTGTAGCCCTGAAGATAACGGGAGACTTACACCTCCAGCAGTGGGGGTAAGAGTGTTTTATATCCTTTAGGGAAACGAGGGCGTTTTTCTCCTTAAGGAGTTCTATAACCTGATAGTTGGCGGGTGAGCGGACTATCCGATAGTTTTCTTTATTCCTCCTTCCGGTTTGTTCAAAAACCCTAAGACCCCTTAATGGAGGGATAACCTCTTGGGTATAGAAACCTTTGTCATCTACGGGGGCAAAGGGTTCCAAACCGAACTTTTGTCCCACCGCGTAGTCTTCGTTACCGTGTCCGGGTGCGGTATGCACTAACCCCGTTCCCGTATCCAAAGTGACAAACTCCGAGGGATAAATCTTGAACATATTCTCAACCGTTTGAGGTTTTAAAAATTGTTTTAGGAACTCCTTTGTGTTAAACGGATGGGAATATTCCAAACCTACGAGGTCTTCCCCTTTTACGGTTAAAAGAACTTCCCCTTCGCCGAGACCCGTTTCTTCAAGGAATTGCTTTAGCAACTCCTTGGCAACTATGAGGACTTCTCCGTTTACCTTTACCAAAACATAGGGAGCGGAGGGATTTACGGTTATAGCCAAGTTGGCGGGTAGTGTCCAAGGTGTAGTAGTCCAAATAACCGCATAAACATTTTCTTTTTCCAAAGAGGGGTCAAGCCTTTCGGGGTTATTTATTTTGAATTTCACATAAATAGAGGGGTCTTTCTTTTCGCTATATTCAACTTCCGCCTCCGCTTCCGCGGTAGTGCAGAACATACACCAATAAACGGGTTTCTTACCCCTGTAGATAACCCCCCTTTCAAATATGCGCCCGAGTTCCCTAACCTCGGTAGCCTGATATTTGGGGTCCATAGTGAGGTAAGGACTGTCCCATTTTGCCAGTATACCCAAACGCATAAAGTCTTCTTTTTGAACCTTTACCCAATGGCTGGCGTATTCCCTGCACATTCTTCTAAATTCCGCTTTAGGGATATCCTCCTTGTTTATACCTTTCTCCTTTAGTCGGTTTTCAACCTTTAACTCTATGGGTAGCCCGTGGCAATCCCACCCCGGAATGTAGTCTATGTCCTTACCCTGCATTAGTTCGTATTTGTTTATGATGTCCTTTAATATCTTGTTTAGGGCGTGTCCTATGTGTATAGCCCCGTTGGCGTAGGGAGGTCCGTCGTGTAAAACCCAAAGGGGTTTTCCCTTTCGGGTTTCCTTTATTTTTTCGTATAAACCCTCCCAGTGTTTGGCTATTTGGGGTTCCCTTTGCGGGAGATTTGCCTTCATAGGAAAATCGGTGCGGGGGAGGTTGAGGGTATTCTTAAGGTCTAATTTGTCTTTTTTTTCTTCCATCAAGGGTTAAGAATAATATCCCCTTTTGGGCAGTAACTTTGCAAGAATTAAGCCTACTAAAAAACCACCTATGTGGGCAAACCAAGCAACCCCACCCATACCCGCAAAGGGTAGGAATAAAAGTCCGTTAATTATCTGATACAAAAACCAAAAGCCGATAAACAGCATTGCGGGCCACTCTATAGGCAGTAGAAAAATCCCTATGGGAACGAAACCGAAAATCTTTGCCCTGGGGAAGAAATACATATAAGCTCCCAAAACACCCGAGATAGCCCCCGAAGCCCCTATAAGGGGGATAAAGGGATTGCCCACCGCAAAGGCGATAGACGCTTGGAGCAGAGCCGCACCTATACCGCTAATTACGTAAAAACCTATATAAGTGAGGTGTCCGAAACGGTCTTCAACGTTATCTCCGAAAACCCAAAGGTAGAGCATATTTCCGATAATGTGAAACCACCCCCCGTGGAGAAACATGTGGGTAAATAAAGTC
>QOAS01000010.1 GCA_003972855.1 Gammaproteobacteria bacterium
CCCGTCCCACCGTTTACAGGACGGTAAAGCTTTTGGAGGATTTGGGATATGTAAAACCCGTTCTGAAACAAGGAAATAAAACGGTTTACGAGTTTCTACCCATAGAGAGGGAACACTACCATTTGCTCTGCCTAAGTTGCGGGAAATTGGTAGAATTTGAGGAACCTTTCGTGGGAAAAATCGTTCAGGAAATAGCACAAAAAAAGGGTTTTAAATACCTCCACCACCACTTGGAGGTTTGCGGTATCTGTCAAGATTGCCTAAAGAAGGAAAAGGAAAATTAACTCTCTAAAAGTTTTAGGATATTTTCAACCTTTTGGAGTTCAAGTTTTATTTCCTCGTAAATAGCCTTTTCTTTTTCAACAATGTGTTTGGGTGCCCTCTCAACGAATTTGGGGTTGTTGAGTTTTGCCTCCACCCTTTGGAGTTCTCTTAGAAGTTTCTCCCTCTTTCTGAGTTGGGTTTGACGAACCTCCTCAACATTTATCGTATCTTTAACGGAAATGTAAATTTCACCCCCTTTGAAGGGAATAACGAGGGTATTTTCGGGACGGCTTTGGGTTTCCTCCAAAGTTTCCAACCTCGCCAGTTTGAGGATTAAACCTTTAAAGGTTTCCAAAAGTTCTCTGGCTTCTTTCGTAGAGTAGTAGGCGGTTAATTTTTTGGAAGGGGGAATTTCAAGAACATTTCTGAAGTTTCTAATGTCGGAGATTATTTCTTTTACAAATTCCACACGCCAAGCTTGGTCTTTAAAAGCTTCAAATTCCTCTTTAGGTTTGGGGTAGGAAGAGAAGGAAACCGATTTCTTATCCTTTGTGGGTAGATAACTCCATATCTCTTCGGTTATAAAGGGCATAAAGGGGTGGAGGAGTTTTATAGCCTTGTCCAATACGTATACCAATGTGTTTAAGGCACTTTCCTTCTCTTTTTCCTCTCCTTTGTAAACCCTTTCTTTGGAAAACTCTATATACCAATCGCAATACTCATCCCAGAAGAATTGATACAGGGCTTGGGCGGATTTGGAAAAGTCAAAGCTGTCCAAACCTTTGCGAACTTCCTTTATCGTTTCGTTAAGGCGGTATAAAATCCATTGGTCTTCGGGTTTGAGAGTGGTTTGAAGGGGGTCTTTGACTTTAAACCCCTCGGGTAGGTTGGTAATTACGTATCTGGAGGCGTTCCATATTTTATTGGCGAAGTGTTTGTAACCCTCTATCCTCTTTTCGTTGAATTTTATATCGCTTCCCGGAACGGTTTGAACCGCCAAACCAAACCTCAAGGCGTCCGCACCGTATTTGGCTATCATATCCAAGGGGTCTACAACGTTTCCTTTGGTTTTTGACATTTTTTCGCCGAAGCGGTCTCTGATAAGTCCGTGGATGTATACGGTTTTAAAGGGTTCCAAACCGGTGTTATACATTCCCATTAGAACCATACGGGCAACCCAAAAGAAGATGATGTCAAAACCGGTAACCAGTAGGTCGGTGGGATAAAGCTTAGATAGGTCGTTTTCTTTCTTCTCCATAAAGGGAAAAGTTTAAGGGGAAAGGGTTACTAACTTTCCCTTATCTCAACCGCCTTTTTGTGGGCGGTGAGTCCTTCGTAAGAAGCCAAAACCTTAGCCCACTCTTTAACCTTGTTGAAACCTTCTTTGGACACGTAAAGTATTGAACTTCTTTTTACAAAGTCGTAAACCCCTAAAGGGGAATAAAATCTCGCGGTTCCACCGGTGGGTAAGGTGTGGTTGGGACCTAAAACGTAATCTCCCAAAGGTTCGGTGGTGTATCTACCCAAAAAGATTGCCCCCGCATTTTTTATTTTGGGTAAAAGCTCCCAAGGGTTTTCGGTAAAAACTTCCAAGTGTTCGGGGGCTATTAAATTGGCAAGCCTGCAGGCTTTTTCCATATCTTCAACCACAAAGATTGTTCCCCAATTTTCAACCGATTTTTGGGCTATTTCCTTTCTTTCCAACTCAAGGAGTTGTCTTTCCACTTCCTCTTTCACCTTTAAAGCTAAATCTAAATTGTCGGTTACGCAAAAAGGTCCCGCCAGTTCGTCATGCTCCGCTTGGGAAAGCAAGTCGGCGGCAACCCAAGAGGGATTGGCGCTACTATCCGCAATAACCAATATTTCCGAGGGACCCGCCACCATATCTATATCAACGACACCGTAAAGGAGCTTTTTGGCAAGGGCAACGTAAATGTTTCCCGGTCCCACTATCTTATCAACCTTGGGAATGGTTTCCGTTCCGTAAGCCAAGGCGGCTACCGCTTGGGCGCCTCCTATTTTAAAAACCTTATCAACCCCCGCCACGTAGGCGGCGGCAAGGGTTGCCCGGCTGGGATTGGGCGAAACCATTACGATTTCCTCAACCCCCGCAACCTTTGCGGGAATAACGTTCATTAAAACGGTAGATGGGTATTGGGCTTTGCCTCCGGGAACGTATACCCCAACCTTTTGAAGGGGCAAAACCTTTTGTCCCAAAATAATCCCTTCCGATTCTTCCGATATAAAGCTCTCCTCCAGTTGTTTTTCGTGGAATTTTCTTATCCTCAAAGAGGCGGATTCCAAAGCCTCCCTTAAATCAGAAGGGATATTCTTATAGGCGGACTCCAATTGTTCACGGGGAATTTCCAACTCTCTTATGGAAGTTACATTGGCTTTATCAAACCTATTGGTGTATTCAATAACCGCTCGGTCGCCCCTTTCTTTGACATCGTTTATTATCTTCCTAACCGTAGTTTCGTATTCCTCTTCCAAAATTTCCCCTCTGCGGACTATTTTTTTTAAATGCCCGTTGCTCTCCCACGGTATACCTCGGAGGTCTACAACTTTCATAGGAAATAATTGTTTCCTAAAATTTTGTTTTCGTATGAACAATAACGCTTGGAAGGTTGGCGCCTTAGTCGCCGTTTCCGCGTTGGCTTTTGCGGGAACGGTGCTTTT
>QOAS01000040.1 GCA_003972855.1 Gammaproteobacteria bacterium
CTTCCATATACTCTGAACTCCATTTGTTGGTTTCAATATCCCTTAGACACCTAACAACAAAGGGCGAAGTTGATAAGGGAGTTTACGGAAAAGGTGTTTCAATATCCCTTAGACACCTAACAACCTCATTGAGTCCACCATTATTAAGTTATAAGGAACCTCCTTTGGTTTCTATATTTAATAAAACTCCACAAAGAAAGTCAAGGGCAAATGGCATTTAGTAAAAAGGTGTCTACCCTATATTGACATTAATTCCTTGGGGTTAGCCATTCAATTGTCCCAGTAAGACAAAACCTCCAAATGCAAAAAGTTTTTGTCAAATTAAAATTCATTTTTTGACATAAAAACTTGAGCTGGACACACTAAAGGTAAAATGAAATTTGACTTTAAAACTCCTCGTAAGTTTTGCCTTCCGCAACATATCCCAATTTGGGATCGTAATAGTTATCTATTTCCTCGTAAGGTATGTAGTGAATTTTCAAATCCTCGTCAATAGGAGGGGTATTTTTGCTTACATCTACGGAGATGACAAAATTATAGAAATCACTCTTTAAGGTTTCAAATCTCTTTTTAGCTTCCCAAAGGGTTATTTTCTTGTTTTTCAAGTCCTTCATAAGTTGTTTTACCGCATTCCAAATTTCCACCGCTTGAGGGTTTTGCTGAACGAAAATATCACTCTTATAGGGTTCTTCCTCTATAAGCTTAAACGCGGATAGTTTTGAAAAGTTAAGTCGTTTAATTTCCTTTAAAAGTTCCTCCGATTTATCCCTACTTTTTGAGTTCCAAACTTCCCTATAATACCTTTCGGAGAGTTTTATAAGGGAAACCTCGTCGGTGGGGTTAAATTCGGTAAGCAGTTTTTCCGTTATTTGAAGCAATATAGGGTCGTATATTCTGGTGGCAAATCTTCTTCCGTTTTCGTCGGTTAGGTTTAAAACTACAAACTCCCCTCGGGGTAATCTAAAGTTTCTATTGCACCTCCCCGCGGATTGAATAAGGCTGTCAAGGGGGGCAAAATCCCTAACGACCACCGAAAAATCTATGTCCACTCCCGCCTCTACCAATTGGGTTGTCACCGCGAAGCGGTATTTACCTTCCCTAAGTTCCCGAATCCTCTTTTTTCGGTCGTATGGCGTTAGATGGGTGGAAAGGTAGCAAATATCCCCTTCGGGAACTGAGCATTCCAATAGGAGTTTGTAGGCTTTTTTAGAACTACTAACCGTGTTTAGGATAAATAGGTAACTTTTCCCTCCTTCGGGTTTAAATTCGGTAAAAAACTCTTCCAAAGTTCGTTTTTCCAATTTTAGGCTTACCCTATAGCGGTTTATCGCTGAAAAAAATTTCTCCTTTTGTGGGATTAATTCCTTGCCTTCTTCCACCAAGTAGGGTTGGGTTGCGGTTGTAAACACAAAATAGGTGTTATTGGTTTTTGCAAACTCCTTAAGGTATTCCCTCAATAGGAACCAAAACTTGGAGGGCAAAGCTTGAACTTCGTCTATTAGAACCACCGCGTTGGTTAGCTTGTTGTATCTCCTCGCGGAGGAATTTTTGAAGGGTATTAAACTCTCAAAGAGTTGAACGAAAGTTGTAACTACTACGGGTGCAAACCAAGATTCCACCAGCAAACGGGTTAGTTCGTAATTGTTTTCACCTTTGAGGTATTCACCGAGGGATAGGTGGTGGTGTTTGACTACGATTTTATCCCCAATGGGAGCGAAAACTTTTTCCAATACTTGGGCGTTTTGGTCTATTACACTCAAAAAGGGTAGGGAGTAAATTATCTTAACGGGTTTGCTTGTCTTCTTTTCCAATCTCTCTTTGAGTTTCAAGGCAAAGTTTAAACCTATTAGGGTTTTACCCATACCGGTTGGCAAAGTGAGAGTGTAAAAGTGTTCTTCGGTGTCAATCTCCGCGGTATTAACTATTTTGTAAGCCAACTCCCTTAGGTCGTTAATAGGGGAGTTTCCTTTTAAAGTCTTTTTGTAACTTTCCACCGCCGAAGGGGGAATTTCCACCTTTTTACCCAAAAAGAGGGGTTTTTCCTTTAGACCCGCCTCGGTTTTATCCGCATCTATTAAAAGCGAAAAGAGGTAAGAGACGGTTAAAAACTCTCCGAGGTTTTCAAGATTAAAAATGGAGGTTAAATCCTCCTCTAATTCATCAAAAATGTCCAAAACTTCCCCCAAAAATTGTAAAAATTCCCCTTTATCAAACTTTAAAAGTTGCTTTAATTCATCTTCCAACCTAAGGTTTGAAATAAAACGGTTTACCGCGGAGGGGTTGATACTTTCGGTTTGCAACTTTAGGAGTTCAATTTTTTCCTCACCCAAACGCAGGGTGTCGGAAAAATCCTTCAAAATCCCACTGTGGTGGTTGAGAACTATGTAATAACCTATTAGGGGATATTTGTAGTCTGTTTTAAACAACTTTTGGAGAACAAAAAAGGTATAAAGCGCCGATAGGAGGGAGTGGTTAGATAACTTTTTCTCTTTCGGAGATAGTTTTTCTCCCCTTATCTTTTTCTGGAAATATGCGGTTGCCTTACCAAAATCGTGCAAAGCAAGGGCAACTTTTAAGGTTTTTTCTAAGTTTTCACTCAACAGGTTCGGATTTCTTAGATTTTCCAAAATAGTTAAGGCGTTATTAATGTGAACCTCTAAGGGAATATTTGGGTGGGATAGAAGCTCACTTGTAGTCACACTGGAAATTATATCTTAAAGCCCCTTTGTGAACCTAATCGCTCATATCTTGCAAGTTTCAATCCCTTTTAGGAACCTAACAACGAAGAGTTCAGAAGGTTTCTCACCCGCCTTACCTTGGAGCTGTTTCAATCCCTTTTAGGAACCTAACAACAAAACCAAAGAACGGAGGTAAGGGTTCAGTTACCCGAGTTTCAATCCCTTTTAGGAACCTAACAACTAC
>QOAS01000054.1 GCA_003972855.1 Gammaproteobacteria bacterium
AGGCTCCGTCCACCCCGATTTGACCTATCGTGTAGAGGATTAAGTCCTTGGAGGTAACCCACTTTTTGAGTTTCCCGCGGTAGATAAACTTCATCGTTTCGGGAACTTTGAGCCAAACCTCACCGGTAGCCATTGCAAATGCTATATCGGTTGAACCCATACCGGTGGAGAAAGCTCCCAAAGCTCCGTAGGTGCAGGTATGGGAGTCCGCACCCACAACGAGCATACCGGGACGAACCAAACCTTTTTCGGGAAGCAAAGTGTGTTCTATTCCGACATCGCCACCCTCAAAGTAGTGCTTTATTCCGTGTCTCTTTGCAAACTCCCTAACATATTTAACCTGGGTTGCCGCTTTTATATCCTTGGGAGGGGTAAAGTGGTCCATAACCAAGGCTATCTTGTTGGGGTCAAAAACCCTATCTATTCCGTGTTCCTCCAATACCTTTATCGCAAGGGGTGCGGTAATGTCGTTTGCCAAAACAAGGTCTACCTTTGCCATTACCATATCACCGGGAAAGACCTCTTTCTTCCCCGCATGTTTGGCTATTATCTTTTCCGCAATTGTGTGTCCCATTCCTTTTAACCCTCCGAAGGTTTTAAGTCTAACCTACCAACCTCCGCGGTTTCTCTAAAATTTCTTAAAACTTAAGGAGGTTAAAAAGGTGGGCTGTACCCTTTACGTTATACGGCATGCGGAAAGCCAGTGGAACCCCATAGGGAGATATCAGGGACTTTTAGACCCCGACCTTTCGGAGAGAGGAGAAAAACAGGCTAAACTTTTGGCGTTGGAACTACAAAACAAAGGTATAGAGTTAATCTATACCTCACCCCTAAAGAGAACCAAAAGAACCGCTCAAATAGTGGCTCAAACTTTGGGAGTTCCCCTTATAGAGGATAGAAGGGTTATAGAGATAGACCACGGGGTTTGGAGCGGAAAATTAGTGGAGGAGGTCAAAAAGGAATTCCCCGAAATGTTTGAAACCTGGATTAAAGAACCTTGGAAGGTGGACTTTCCCCAAGGGGAAAACCTTTTAAAGGTTTACGAAAGGGTTAAAAACTTCGTAGAGGAAATAAAACAAAAACACCAAGGGCAAACGGTAGCAGTGGTATCCCATACCGTTCCCATAAGGGCACTCTACTGCGCCGCTTTGGAGCTCCCCATAGAACGATTTTGGAGTTTCGGTTGCGATAACGCCAGCTACTCGGTTATAAAGTTTGAGGAAGACCGCACAACCCTTCACAAACTGAACGTGACTTCCCACCTTGAAAGGGAAGGTCTTTACGAGGAGGCTCACAGGGCGCTTTAACCTCTCTGCCCTTAAAATCCTCTTTATGGAAGTTAAAAAACCTCTGGACATAGGAGACAAAGTTCCCAACTTTTGCCTAAAGGGAATAGACCCCGAGGGAAAGGAAGGTGAATTTTGCTTTGACCTCTTTAGGGATAAAAAGGTAATCCTTTACTTCTATCCGAGGGACAATACGCCGGGATGCACCACCGAGGCGTGCGATTTTAGGGATAACTTGAATGTTTTAAAAAGTTTCGGAATAACCGTTATAGGGATTTCCCCCGATAGTGTGGAAAGCCACAAGAGGTTTAGGGAAAAACACAGCCTCAATTTTTACCTTTTGAGTGACCCCCAAAAGGAGGTTGCCCAAATTTTTGGCGCTTACGGGGAGAAAAAGAGTTACGGAAAAACCACCAAGGGGATTATCCGAAGCACCTTTTACATTGAAGGGGGAAAAATTGTCAAAGCTTGGAGAAACGTAAGGGCTAAGGGACACGTGGAGAGGATTCTAAAGGAGTTGGGTTTAAAGTAGTTCCAAAATGGAAGACAAAAAAACCTCCGCTAAGGTCTTTGACAGGATAGCCAACCGATACGAGGTTATCGCCAAGTTTCTTTCCTTTGGAATTTTACCCCTATGGTTTAAACGCCTTTTGGAAGGGGTAGAAGAAGGCGAACGGGTGCTGGACCTAGCTTGCGGAAGCGGAATTTTATTCGGGGAGCTTTCAAAAAGGTTTAACGCCGTCGTAGGTCTTGACTATTCCCTTCCCATGCTTTTGGTGGCGAAGGAGAAAAATGTTTCCAATGCCTACCTGGTAAGGGGAGATGCCTTAAAACTCCCCTTTAAGGACGAGACCTTTGACACCGCGGTGGTATCCCTCGGACTTAGACACTTCGGGGATACGGAAAGTTCCTTAAGGGAAATTTTTAGGGTTCTAAAAAAGGGGGGAACGCTCCACATATTGGAAGTAGGAATTCCCCGAAACCCAATTTTGGAAAAACTTTTTTTGCTTTTCCTCAAAGGGGTTATTCTGCCTATAGGGAAACTCCTTTCAAGGGAGGAGGTTTTTGACCACCTATTCGGGAGCATCGTAAAATTTCCCCACAGGGAGAAACTAACCCGACTTCTAAAGGAGATAGGCTTTGAAAGGGCAGACTACGAGAGTGTAACCTTCGGAATAGCCTACATTTATAGGGCTAAAAAGTGAAAGGGAAGGACCCTAAGATGTTTGTTTTTCTCTCTTTTCCGCAATAAATACGAGGAAGGCTAAAAATCCGTAAAGGGCTAAGAGGTAAAAGCGTGCCAACCACTGAACCAAAGAGGTTTCTCCCTTGGAGGAAAAGATGTTGTTAATGACGAAACCTATCAAAAGTGCGAGTAAAAAGAGGGGGGTTACATACCTAACTATGTAGTAATAGAGTTTGGGAACGGTTATCAGTCCCCCCCTGTTTATTTCCTCCCAAGCCTTTTTAGCGTCGTAAATCCAATAAAAGAGAATAACCTCAAAGAGACCGAGGACTATAACGAAGAAGGTTCCCGCCCAAAAGTCCATCTCGTCTAAAAAGCCGTTTAAAAAGACCACCGCTTGGGC
>QOAS01000068.1 GCA_003972855.1 Gammaproteobacteria bacterium
TTGCTCTCCCACGGTATACCTCGGAGGTCTACAACTTTCATAGGAAATAATTGTTTCCTAAAATTTTGTTTTCGTATGAACAATAACGCTTGGAAGGTTGGCGCCTTAGTCGCCGTTTCCGCGTTGGCTTTTGCGGGAACGGTGCTTTTTTTCGGTGAAATACCTTTTATTAAAGGTAACAAAACGGAATATTACGCCTATTTTGATAACGTAGGGGGGCTTTCAAAGGGTTCGGACGTAAGGGTTTCGGGAGTTAAGGTGGGAAAGGTAAAAGAAATCCTTTTTGAAAAGGGGAAAGTTAAGGTCGTTTTGGAAGTTAAAAAGGGCGTTCCCATTTACAGAGATGCGGTCGTCAAAATAGGAACATTGGGACTTCTGGGAGACAAATATGTAGAAATTCAACCGGGACACCCCGAAAGTGGAAAACTCCCCCCCAACTCCGTTATTTTGTATACCCAAAAGCCTTCCGACATTTCCGACCTCATAGCCAATTTGAGCAAAACCGCAAAGGGGATTAATAAACTGGCGGATAACCTAAATAGGTTGGCTCAAAATTTAAATACCCTTTTGGCGGAAAACAGAAAAAATCTTCACCAAACTTTGGAAAATATAGCGAAAATAACCCAAAATTTGGAAAAAACTTTACCTCAACTTACGGAGAACTACAACAAACTTGCGCAAAATTTGAATACTTTATTGGAGAAAAATTCCTCTTCGGTTGAAAATACTTTAAAGAACCTAAAACAGCTTACGGATACCCTTAAAAGGGAGCTACCTATTCTCGTTAAAAATTTAAACAGTGCGGTCAAAACCTTTGCGGATAACAGGAATTCAATTGAAAGGACTTTGAAAAATTTAGAGCGGATTACCCAAAAGATAAACGAAGGAAAAGGAACTTTGGGTAAGCTCATAAACGATAAAACCCTTTATACGGAGCTAAAAAGGTCTGTAAAAACTTTGGGAAAAGTTTCCAATACTTTGGCTAAAACCCAACTCCACATAGAAGCCTTTGCCCAATACGAGGGAACGGGCGACAGCAAAGCGGGGGTAAACATTATTCTCCAGCCCGACGATACCAAGTATTACCTCTTTGGTGTAGTGGGAGATAGTGCGGGTAAAGTTACGAAAAAAACTATATACCGAAACGGTTCTCCCGTTGAGATTACGGAAAAAGACTATAAACCGGAGTTCAACCTCCAGTATGCGAGGATTTTCCCCGATAGATGGTTTCACAGAGGTTCCTCCATCGTCCTTAGGATAGGTATTAAGGAAAGCACCGGTGGAATCGGTGCGGATTACATATTCAACGAAAAGTTGATGTTTAGCTTTGACATTTGGGATTTCGGGAGACAGGACCGCCCTTATGAGGATTTAAAACCCAATACCGAACTGGGAATTAAATACATGTTTTACGGTCCTTTCTTTGTTAAAGCGGGAGGTTACGACCTTCTCAACGCCAAATATAGAACCGTTTTCTTCGGAGGTGGAATGTCCTTTACCGATAACGACCTCAAGTATCTGCTCGGCGGTATAAAACTGCCCTCCTTTTAAGGTTTTGTGTTTTTCATTCTTGCCCCTCGGGTTTTACAGTTCCACAATTTCCACTTATGGTTACAAAGGAAGAAATACTCAAAGCGCTTGAGAAGGAAGACCTAAAAGACCTCGGAGTGGACTACACTTTAAGGGACATAACTAAAGAGGTTGAATTGGACGAGAAAGGTAATTTGGTTCTTCACATACTTCTCCCCAAAAAGGGTATAGAAGATTTTTTGAAAATAAAGCTTACCCACGCTTTGGGAGATTTGGAAGAATTAAATTCGGTAAAGGTTAAGTTTTACTCTCCCCAGCCCGCGGGTGAGCAAAAGCCAATGCCCCAAATTCCCACTTTGGGTCCCGGTCTTCCCCCCAAGAGAAAAATAGCGGGGGTAAAGAGGATAGTATTGGTCGGTAGCGGTAAAGGGGGAGTGGGAAAATCCACCGTTGCGGTCAATTTAGCGGTTGCCCTAAAAAAGGAAGGATTTAAAGTGGGACTGCTTGATGCGGACATTTATGGACCTTCCATACCCACCATTTTGGGGCTTAAAAATGCGGTGGTAACCGTAAGCGACGACCAAAGGATTTTACCGGTAGAGAAAAACGGTTTAAAGGTTTTGTCAATAGGCTTTATGTTGCCGAGCGAAGAGACCCCCGTTATATGGCGGGGAGCCCTCCTTATGAAGGCTATTTCGCAGTTTCTCTTTGAAGTGGATTGGGGAGAGCTGGATTATTTGGTAATAGACCTTCCCCCCGGAACGGGAGACGTTCAACTAACCCTCGCCCAAAACTTGGTTATAGACGGCGCTATAGCGGTTACAACCCCTCAAGACGTGGCTTTGGCGGATGTGAAAAAAGCCATCGCTATGTTTGAGGAACTTTCCATTCCCCTTTTGGGGTTGGTAGAAAACATGGCTTTCTTCGTATGTCCCAAGTGTGGGGAAAAAAGTTTCATTTTCGGACAAGGTAGGGTTGAAGAATACGCCAAACAAAAAGGACTAAAGGTGTTAGCCCAAATTCCCGTGGAACCCCAAGTGAGTTTGGCTTCGGACGAAGGAAAACCGGTTGTGGAAGCCTTTGAAGACAGCGAAACCGCAAAGGCGTTTAAAAAACTTGCAAAAGAGATAAGCGCAGTGCTTCCCGTTTAATCTTGCCCTTTTTGGACTTGTTTGGTATATTAATACTTTTACGGAGGCGGTGGTAGCTCAGCTGGTAGAGCAGGGGACTGTGGATCCCCGGGTCGCGGGTTCGAGTCCCGTCCACCGCCCCACTTAAAAGAAAGCCTTCCTTAGGGTTTTCTTTATAAAATTTT
>QOAS01000002.1 GCA_003972855.1 Gammaproteobacteria bacterium
AAAGTTATACTTAAAAGAGTTTGAAGAGGTTTAAAAATGCACGATTTAAAAAGATTTAAGGAAGGAAGATGTCTATTTTTGGGAAAAAATCTAATATATCTGGAAAAAAATTCCGAATACCAAAACTGTAAAGGGGTTGGAGTTAAAATTGCGGATTTCCTATTACGGAGTGGAGAAGTTTACTATTTGGTAGAAGTAAAAGGACTTAGGTTTTTTAAAGACCTATTTGAGGGAGATTTAAAAATTGCTTTAAATAGGTTAAGAAAGCTCTTAAAGAAAGACGATTTACAAAAGGAAATAAGGAAGCGGATAGATGATTGTTTAAGCGAATGCTCAAAAAAATCTTTAAAGGATTTGAGAGAAAAATTAAAGGATAGTTTACTTTTTTTGGCTCTAAACTACGATATTTCCCGTATCGGAAAGCTGAATTATGTTGTTTTCCTTTGTCCTTATGAAGGGAAACGATTCGGATATGACATTGTTCTACCTTTAAAGGATAATCTAAGTAGAATTTTACAAGATTCCATAAAAGGTTTTGAAAGTTGCTTGGGAATTCCATTTGAAATAAAAGTCGCCTTTTGGAAGGACTCAAAACCCTTTAATAAGGTTTTAGTTTCTCCCTTCAAGGTAGCGGTAATAGATATAGGAACTTACTCAACCCGAATAACTATTGCCAAAATAGAGAATGAAAGTTTTCAAATCCTTTACGAAGAAGGTAGAATTACCGCCCTCGGGAAGGGTGTAAAACAAACGAAAAAACTCTCTAAGGATGCTATGGAGGAGACCCTAAAGGTTCTAAAAAGATACAAAAAACTTTGCGAGGAATACGGGGTTGAGGATACTCTCGTATTGGGAACCGAAGCTTTAAGAGTAGCCCAAAATAGGGAGGAATTTGTGGAGAAGCTCCAAGAGATGGGATTTGAATTAAAGGTTATCTCCCCTTGGGAGGAGGGAAAATACGCCTACTTGGGTGCCTACTTTGCGGTAAAACCCCAAGGTAGGGTTTGCGTAATAGACCAAGGTGGTGGTTCAACGGAATTCGTTTACGGCAAAGGTTTAGAGGTTGAGAATGTGGTCTCCCTACCGTTTGGAATAGTAAACCTCACCGAGAGGTTTATAAAAAACGACCCTCCCACAAAAGAGGAAATAGAAAGCCTTACAAACTACCTAAGCGGGGAAATCTCAAAATTGGATAAAAATGTGGACACCCTCGTGGGTCTGGGTGGAACTATAACAACCTTGGTGGCGTTGGAATACGACATATACCCTTACGACCCCGCAAAGGTAAACGGAAAAACCCTTACCAAAGAGAGGGTCAAATATTGGTTTGACAAACTCGCCTCTATGACGGTTGAAGAGAGAAAGAAACTCCCCCAAATAGAAGACCGCAGGGCGGAGGCTATAATTCCCGGTATAGCGATATTCTGGAAGACTATGGAACTTTTCGGAAAAGAGGAGATAGTAGTAAGTGACTGGGCGGTCAAGCACGGTGCTATAATAGCCAACTTCCTTAAAATTGGAAGTTTATGACCTATAAAATAATAGTAACCGACCCGATAGCCCAAGAGGGAATAAAAATACTCCAAAGCGACCCCGAAGTTGAGGTAGATTACCGTCCCGAAATTCCTTTTGACCAACTTCTTGAAATAATAGAAAACTATCACGCGATAATAACCCGAAGCAGAACTCCCGTAAACAAGGAACTCCTTGAGAGAGCTAAAAACCTAAAAGTCGTCGGTAGGGCGGGCGTAGGAGTGGACAACGTAGACCTTGAGGAGTGTTCCAAAAGGGGAATATTGGTTGTAAACACCCCCGGTGCCAACACCATAGGTGCAACCGAACTAACCCTTATGCATATGCTCACCATAATGCGTAACGGTCACAAAGCCCACCAATCGGTGGCGGACGGAAAATGGGAACGCAAAAAGTTTATGGGTGAAGAACTTTTCGGGAAGAAATTGGGAATAATAGGATTGGGAAATATAGGTTCCCAAGTTGCCATAAGGGCTAAAGCCTTCGGAATGGAAGTTTACGCCTACGACCCCTACATTCCCCCCGAAAAGGCGGAAAAGTTGGGCGTTAAGTTGGTGGACAACTTGGAGGATATGCTCAAGGAAATTGATGTCCTCACCATTCACGCACCCCTAACCGAGGAAACCCTCAATATGATTTCCAAAAAACAGTTGGAACTTATGAAGGAGGGGGTTTACATAGTAAACTGCGCAAGGGGTGGAATAATAAACCAAGACGACCTTATAGAGGTTGCAAAAAGCGGAAAAATAAAAGGAATAGCTTTAGATGTTTTTAGACCCGAACCCCCTCCTAAGGAGTTTATAGATGCCCTGCTCCAACTTTGGGAGGAAGGGAAAATAAACCTCTCGCTGTCCCCCCATATAGGTGCAAATACTTACGAATCTCAAACCAACGTTGCGGTAATGGTAGCCAACCAAGTTCTTAAAGCCCTGAAAGGGGAGACTCCCGAACATGTGGTAAACGCACCTTTCCCCGACTTGTCCGCCCTCGGGCTTATAAAACCGGTTTTAGACTTGGCGGAGAAAATGGGAGAGTTCATCGTCCAATGGGCGGGAATTCACCCTCGGGAAATAAAAGTAGAAATTTACGGCGATATAGCGGAACACTCTAAGGCGGTAACCTCCGCAATTTTAAGCGGAATACTAAAGCAAACCGTTGATTATCCCGTTAATATCCTAAACGCCCCCCTAATAGCCAAGGAAAAAGGTATAAAGGTAGAAGAAGTTTGCGACAGCGAAA
>QOAS01000005.1 GCA_003972855.1 Gammaproteobacteria bacterium
AAATCGGAACCGCTGACGGAGATAAAGGGAACATTTGCCTCACCCGCAATGGCTTTTGCCAAAAGGGTTTTACCCACTCCCGGTTCCCCGTAAAGGAGTATTCCCTTGGGAGGTCTTCCACCGAGCTTTTTATACTTTTCGGGATTTTTTAGGAAGTCTATAATCTCCTTAACTTCTTCTTTAACCTCGTCAATACCCGCAACGTCCTTGAAGGTAACCTGCGGTTTTTCGTTTATGTAGATTTTTGCCCTGCTTTTTCCAAAAGAGAATGCCCTGCTGGCTCCGCCTCCTCCGCCACCAAGTCCGCGGAGCATCAAGAACCACAATCCGATAAAGAGCAATATGGGAAGCCACCCCAAAAGGGTTCTAAGCCACATATTGTCCGACTGAGGTTCAACTTTTACCTTTACATCCTTTTTCAGTAGCTCGTCGTAAATTTCGGTGTAACCTTTGGGGGCTACCGTTTTAACTATCTGACCGTCCTTGGTAACCGCTATTATTTCCTCACCCTTTATAGTTACCTCCTTTATCTTTCCCTCTTTCACCAGCTCAACGAAGGTGCTAAAGGGAGTCTCCACCTTGGTTTGGAGTTCCTGTTGAATCGGTTTTTCCGCAAAGGAGAAAACGATTACCAAAAAACCGAATATCGCCAACCAAATAAAAATACCTTTAATCAAGTTGTTCATACACCACCTCCACTACTTCTTTATTTAAATCCTTTACCGCAAAAAAATTACCCCGTCTAATCCCGACAATCCATAAAATTTTGTTGGCAAGTGTAAGAAGGGGAATTGTATCCCTCAAATGTTTGGGAATTTTTTCCTTTATAAAGAAGTCCTTGAGTTTTACCTCCTTTTTGCGTCCGAAGGGAACGAACCTATCTCCTTCCCTGCGGTTTCTTACGGTAAAAAACTCGGGAAGGGTTTCAAACTGAAAAAACTCCACATTTGGAGGCTTGGTAAAAAGCTCCTTTTCGGAGGTAAGTTTTCTGACCCTTGTTTTCAAAACGAGGTTAGCCTCTTTTACAAAAACCTCACCCCCAATGGGAAGTTTGTATGCGTAAGGTTTAAATTCCAACCTTGAAGGGATTATTTTTAGAACCTCCCCCTCCTTTAGGAGTGTTAGGTTTTCTCCCGCCCAAAAGGTTTTGGAACTTTTTACAAACCTTACAACGGTTTCCACCGTCTCAAAACTCCATTGGGGGTATAGGTGTTTTAAAAACCTCCTCTGTTCCGCAGTGGTAAGCTCCGAGAAAGGTTTCAAGAGAATATCGCCACTTGGCGTGAGGAGTTTTTTCTTCAGCTCCTCCGAGTGTTTCTTCCAAAATTTGTTTTCCTCCGAAAGTATAGCCCAAAGTTTTAAAGCACTATCCTCAAGGGAGGGATTTATTAGTTTCAATTGCGGAATAACTTTGTGCCGAATTCTATTCCGAGCGATGGTGAGGTCTGTATTGGTTTCGTCCTCTATATGGGGTATTCCTTTCTCTTCCAAGTATCGGTAAATCTCCTCCTTGGTTAGGTAAAAGAGAGGTCTTATTACCATACCCTCTTTGGGTTGGAAACCTTTAATTCCCGCAATACTTCCCCTCGTGTAAAAGAGCAATTGGGTCTCCGTAAGGTCGCTTAGATGATGGGCTGTTGCTATCTTGGTGTAACCCAATCTTTGCCTTACCCCCTCAAGGGTTTTATACCTCAAAACCCTACCCGCTTCCTCAAGGGAGAGCTTTTGGCTCTTGGCAAAACTTTTAACATCCACCTTCTTTATTTCAAGCGGAATACCCAACCCCGCGGTAAAACCGCGGGCAAATTCCTCATCTTTAAAAGCACTCTCCCTTAGCCCGTGGTTTACATAAACCGCATAAAGCCCTTTCAGTCCCAAGTAGTTATAAAACTCCTTCAGCAAGTATAAGAGTAAAGTGCTGTCCGCCCCACCCGAAAAGGCTACTACGATTTTATCTCCTTCGGAGATTAAGTTAAAGTCTTTTATCGCCTTTAGGAATTTCTGTTCAACTTTGTGCATTGGTTGTTTTTAATTTCTATTTAAAACCGAGGGTCTAATTATTTTGTCAATAATAAACAAAAGTAAGTCCACCGAATTTATGGCAAAAATACCTGCCACTACCAAGTCTTTAAATGGTGGATACACCGCAATTAAAACTCCTATAAGAGTCCAAATATCAACTATTAGTCCTTTTTTATGGACTATATTATCCTTTTTGGATTTCAAAAATTCGGCTATGTTGCCAATTGTCTCTATAGCTGAAGATAAATTTTTTCCGTCCCGCGGGATAAGGTTATTTTTATAACAGTTGAAAGCTTGTAATAAAGTTTTAAAGTATAAATATTCTCCCCAATACAGGCTTAAATTTTCTTCATCCTTTAAAAGGTTAAAAAACTTGGATATACGAAGAGATTCAATGAAAAAATTTAAAAATGTTAGAACCGACATACTTCTATGGTGTTCCGAATACTGCTTGTCGTAATTTGTAAATTTCTTCTCATAGAGGCGTATATAGTGACTCAAAGCTTGTTGCTTAATAACTTCTATTTGGTTTTCGCTAAAATCTTCTATCGGAAAAGCTCTAAGCTTTGTATCTTCTTCCAAAGGATGGAATTCATGGTTATGCCAAAATTCTTTAATAATATGATACAAGGTGCTTAATAAGGCTTCCTTTAAAGTGTTCTTCAATAGGGGTTCTATATAAAGGATTTTACAAATCATAAATCCGAAGTTGTCGTAATAAACCACTTCAAGGGTTACCAAATTTTTTCC
>QOAS01000009.1 GCA_003972855.1 Gammaproteobacteria bacterium
ATGTAGTCGATGGCGAACTCTGTGCGATGTCTGCAAGTTCACACGCGCAAATAGGACCCTCGCGTAAGGCATAAATAATGGCGAGTCGTGAAGGGTGAGCTAGAGCTTTAAAGGTTTCCGCCTGGCTTTCGATGATGTCATAAGCAGGGATTGATGCCATAAGCTTGCCGGTGGCAATAGTGGAAGAAGATGTCTGCATGCAGGGAGTATTTCACATTTCGCCAATTGTGCAAATGAAAAGCTGTTGTTTTTTTATTTCTTTGAAAAGAGGGAGGGGGGAGAGACGAGTCGGGAGAGAGTTCGCTCTTTGATTTTACAGGTGAAGTATCGCGCTTTTAGTGCGTGAGTAAAATATCTTCGTTTTCTAAGCCGGTAATCGATTTGAGTTGAGAGACGAGGCGCCACATTGTAATCATCAAAATGACCATCATGGGTAATCCAATGACGGCAAACCCCCAGCCTGTTAATTTTGCGACTCCATCGTTAAAATCTTCCTGTGATCCCGTTGCGTTGTGGAGGAAATGGATTGCGAGGAAGTAATTCATAATCATGCTCAGAAAAAAAGAGCCAGCGAGAAGGAGAGTGCCTGAAAAAATGAGTTTGTTGTAATTGGCTTCGACTTGATTCTCTTTCACACGTTGTTCGATGAGGGGGATATTAAAAATATCTGGGTTGTAGAGGAAAACGCGGACAAGTGGTGTTTTGGTCCAATGAGAAATAAGAATGGTGGCGCCAAAAACAAAGGGGATGGCAGCTTCCTTGAGGGCAAACCAGAAGGGGGCTTGCTCATCGACAGTTCCATTTGAACGATACGCCATAATCGCGATTCCTCCCGTTAGCAAAATGCTGACGACGCCGAGGACGGAGAAAAAGTTTTGGTTCCCTTCACCGCGGTGGGGGAGGTTTGGAATGCTGAACACTTAAAGGGGAATGTTTATAAACCCGTCCAACCCCTAAAGTTAAATGACAAAGATAGAAGAGACCTCCCGTGCGGGTATTTTCCCTTCTGTTTCAACTGCCAATGGATGCACCTTAGACCCGAAACCCAAAGCGGTTACAAGGTGAAATTGTTTGAGGAACTTTTGGAGTTCAAACCCGATAAAGTCGTTACTTCCCCCTCGGAGTTCTCCTATAGGGTGAGGGTTTTTCTTTACCACAAAGGGGAGAAATTGGGTTTTAGAAAGAGTTGGATATTTGACCCCTCCCGTCCCATTTTGGAGATTGAAGGTTGTCCACTTCTGCCCCAACCTTTAAATCAAATGTTATCCACCTTAAGGGAAATAAAATTTCCCGACAACCTTTGGGGGGTGGAACTTCTCTTTAACCCCCAAAGCGGTGAGATTTTTACAAAGCTCCTATTTTTGAAAAGCGATTTCAATCTCCCCACCGCGGTTAGCCTTGCCAAAGAGATACCAACCGACGGGGTGGGAATTTATACGGGTGAATACCGCCATTGGGAGAGGGTTAAAACCCTCGGAAGGTGGGAAACCCAAATAACCCTAAAAGGTTACACCTACCGCTTTTCCCCCGATTGTTTCCTTCAACCCAATTACCTCCTTTGGGAGGAATTTTTGGCTCTCGTAAAACCTTTGGAGCGCCACGAGAAGGCTTTGGAACTCCACGCGGGTATAGGCTTTTTTACCTTACCCCTCTCGGAGTGGGTTAATGAGATTGAGACCTCCGACCTAAACTGCGAAAGTTCCCGCTATCGGGAGTTAAACCTAAAGGCGAACAAAATAAACAACGCAAAGAGTTTTTGTCTTGAAGCCCTAAAGCATGCAAAAATGGCAAAAGACTTTGACCTTTTGGTGGTAGACCCTCCTCGGGGGGGACTTACCAAACCTTTGGTTCAAACGATATTGAAAAAGAAACCCGAGGAGATTATTTACATATCTTGCAACCTTTTGAGTTTAAAGAGGGATTTGGAGGAACTTAAAGAGTTTTACAGAGTGGAAAGCTCCGCTTTGGTGGACCAATTTCCCAATACCTACCACACCGAAAGTGTGGTGTGGCTCAAACTTAAAATTTAACACCTAACGATGTTGGACTTAAAGCTTATAAGGAAAAATTACGAGGAAGTAAGAAAAAGGATAGCCACCCGCGGTGAGGAATACGCAAAATTGGTTGACAAGGTTTACGAGCTTGATAAAGAAAAAAGGGAAGTTCAAAAAGAGGTTGAAGGGCTAAGGGCTTTACTAAACAAAAAGAGCAGGGAATACGGAAAACTCAAGAGGGAAGGAAAGGAAGACGAAAACCTTAAGAAGGAACTAAGCCAAATAAAGGAAAACCTTTCTCGTTTGGAAGAAAAACTAAAGGAGTTGGAGGAGGAACTCAACCAAACCCTTTTAAGGATTCCCAACCTTCCCCACCCGACCGTTCCCATTGGCGAGGACGAAAACGACAATGTTGAGATTAGAAGATGGGGCGAACCTCCCAAGTTTAGCTTTCCCCCCAAACCCCACTGGGAGTTGGGAGAAAAATTGGGAATTTTGGACTTTGAAAGGGGGGCAAAACTTTCGGGTTCCCGCTTCGTGGTAAAGAGGGGATTGGGTGCGCGCCTCGTAAGAGCTCTTATCAACTTTATGTTGGATTTGCACACCAAAAACGGTTATTTAGAAATGTATGTTCCCCACTTGGTGAAACCGGAAATCCTTATCGGAACAGGGCAACTTCCCAAGTTTGAAGAAGACCTCTTTAAGTGCGAAAGGGACGACCTATACCTTATACCCACCGCGGAAGTTCCCCTTACCAACCTCCACAGGGAG
>QOAS01000139.1 GCA_003972855.1 Gammaproteobacteria bacterium
ACTCTTTCGTGAGCAAGATATGTTGTTAGGTGTCTAAGGGATATTGAAACCAACAAATGGAGTTCAGAGTATATGGAAGACACAACCATAAATGGAACTTTGATTTGGTATTACTACATCTGTCCAAGACAGGTTTGGTTTATTTCTCATTCCATAGCGGGAGAACAAGATAACCAATTTATTGAGTTGGGAAGGCACATTCACGAATTTTTTTACCGAGAAAGAAAAAAAGAACTTCTAATAGATAACACTATAAAAATAGATTTAATTCCTTACGAAGGGGTTATAGCGGAAGTTAAAAAGAGTTCCCGAAATTTAAAGAGCGCTCTAATGCAGGTTGCTTTTTATTTGTATTACTTTAAGCACAAAAAGGGTGTAGAATTAAGCGGAAAGCTTCTTTTTCCCAAAGAGAAAAAACAATTGGAGGTAAAACTTACGGAGGAATTGGAAAAAGAGTTGGAAACCGCTTTTATTGAAATTTCAAAAATAGTTCAATCTCCTAATCCTCCGTCACCGAAGTGGATAAATTTCTGTAAAAATTGCGCTTATAAACCTATTTGTTGGGTTTGAAAATGCAAAAACACATATACATTTACAACGATGGAACTTTGGAAAGGAAAGATAACACCGTTAGGTTTATCTTAAAAGACGGAACTAAGAGAGTTATACCGATTGAAACCGTTGAAACCATATTCGTTTTTGGAGAAGTAAGTCTCAACAAAAGGGTTTTGGAATTTTTTAACCAAAAGGGTGTTTTGCTTCATTTTTTCAACCGCTATGGGTTCTATTCGGGTAGCTTTTATCCCCGTGAGAGGTTAAACAATGGTCTTATCCTCCTAAAACAGGTTGAGCATTATTTGGATTACTCAAAAAGGCTTTACTTGGCAAAGAAGTTTACAGAAGGAGGTTTTAAAAACATCGTCAAACTACTAAAGGATTATTTGAGAAAACAAAAACCCTCCGAAAGTTTAAGGAATACTTTGGAACTAATAAAATTGAGGTTGGAAGAATTGAATAGCGCCCAAACGGTGGAAGAAGTAATGCAAATAGAGGCTAAAGCGAGAAAAGAATATTACTCCAGTTGGAATTTTTTAATCAACAATGAAGGTTTTTACTTTGAAAAAAGGGAGAAAAAACCACCGACTAATCCTATCAACGCTTTAATAAGTTTTGGAAATAGTCTTCTTTATGTTGCTATTTTGTCCCAGATTTATAGGACTTACTTAGACCCGAGAATAGGATATCTGCACGAAACTAATAGGAGGAGTTTCTCCCTAAATTTGGATTTGGCGGAAGTCTTTAAACCGATAATAGTGGATAGGGTTATTTTTTCTTTAATCAACAAAGGTTTAATAAAAGAAGACCAACACTTTGAGGAGGAAATAGGGAAAACCTATCTAAACCAGGTTGGTAGAAAAATCTTTGTAAAACATTTTGAGGAAAAGTTAGCAACAACTTTCAAACACAACAAGTTAGGAAAGGTTTCCTATAAAAGGTTACTTAGGTTGGAATGCTATAAACTCTACAAACACCTTTTAGGGGAGGAGAGTTATAAACCCTTTGTGGGTTAATTTTAAAAGTTATGAGCTTGGCTCTTAAATATTTGCCCAACTATACGGTAAAAGATTACGAAACTTGGGAAGGAGATTGGGAGTTAATAGAGGGAATACCGTTTGCCTTGGCTTCGCCTACACCCCTACACCAAAGGGTTGGGGCTGTTTTGGTTTATCTGTTGGAAAAACTTTTAGAAAATTGCGAACAATGTTTTGTTCTCTACGAAACCGATTGGTATGTATCGGAAAATACCGTTGTTCGTCCCGATGTAATCGTTTATTGCGGAGAACTTAGGGAGAAAATAGAAGAAACTCCTAAACTAATAGCGGAAATAGTATCTCCCAATTCCGTTGAAAGGGATGAGAAACTAAAATTTGAACTCTACGAGAGGGAAGGGGTTGATTACTACCTTTTGGTTTATCCCGAAAGGAAGAAACTAAAGGTGTATAAATTAACCCCCAACGGCTACAGGAGAGAAAAGGAAGTTATAGAACTAAACGGGTGCAAATTGGAAATTGAAACTTTAAACGAAATTTGGAATAGAATTTAAACCGTGTTTGTAGTTTTGGTTTACGATGTCAAACAGGAAAGGGTTTCAAAGGTTTTAAAGGTTTGTAGAAAATACCTAACTTGGGTTCAAAATTCGGTATTTGAAGGAGAAATCACCCCCGCGAAGTTGGAAATACTAAAAGATGAACTCAAAGAGATTATAGACCCAACCTACGATAGTATCGTTATATACAAGTTCAAACTTAAACCCCTCAAGAGAGAAGTTTTGGGATTAAATCCACCATCTTCGGAAGATTTGTTTATTTAACTCAAATAGTATTTACCCTTTAGTATGTCTAACTCAACTTTTTATGTCAAAAAATGAACTTTAATTTGACAAAAATATTTTGCATTTAGAAGCTTTACCTTACTGGGGCAAGTAAATGGCTAACTCCAAGAGATTAATGTCAATATAGGGTGGACACCCTTTTACTAAATACTACTTGTTCTTGATTTTTGTTGTGAGGTTCTATTAAATATAGAAACCAAGGGAGGTTCCTTATAACTTAATAAAGCTGGACTCAACGAGGTGATTAGGTTCCTAAAGGGGATTGAAACATCTTTCTTGTAAATACACATTTGCTAAAGTTTCTGTGATTAGGTTCCTAAAGGGGATTGAAACGAAAAGCAAATGTTTATAAGTAATGGCACGGTAGAAAGT
>QOAS01000094.1 GCA_003972855.1 Gammaproteobacteria bacterium
TACCGACGATTTGCTCTTTTTTAACCCCGTCAAAGGCGGTTGTATCGTCTTTGAAGTAGATTATCACCTTGTCGGGCTGGTCGGTTGCATAAATAATCTTCGCCTTTCCTTCGTAAAGCTTTTCCCTCCTCTCCATTAGGGGTTTATTAGTTTAATAACTTTGTTATGCAAGGCTACAGGGTTGCGATAGTCGGGGTTACGGGAGAGGTAGGAAAAACCTTCCTAAAGGTTTTAGAGGAAAGAAATTTCCCCGTAAAGGAGCTTATTCCCATAGCGTCCTCTAAAAGTAGGGGAAAGAAGATAACCTTTAGAGGAGAAGAATACACCGTAAGGGCTTTAGAGGATTTTGACAACTTTAAAGGCATAGATATAGCCCTCTTTTCCGCGGGAGGTTCTACCTCCAAGGAGTGGGCGCCTAAGTTTGCCCAAGACGGTGCGGTGGTCGTGGACAACTCCTCCGCTTGGAGAATGGAAAAGGATGTCCCCTTGGTGGTTCCCGAGGTAAATCCCGAAGACGTAAAGTGGCACAACGGAATAATAGCCAATCCCAACTGCTCAACCATTCAAATGGTGGTAGCCCTAAAGCCGATTTACGATAAGGCGGGTATAAAAAATGTGGTGGTTTCAACCTACCAAGCGGTAAGCGGAGCGGGTGCAAAGGCTATAGCAGACCTTTTAAGGCAAACTTTGGAGTTTGCAAAACACCTTGAGGGTAAAGATATAAAAAGCATTTCCCCCGAACTTTTGGAGGAAATTTACAAAACCTTGCCTTCCGCCCAAAAGTTTCCCCACCAAATAGCCTTTAATGTCCTTCCCCACATAGATAGGTTCTTTGAAGACGGCTACACGAGGGAAGAAAACAAAATGCTCTACGAGACGAGAAAAATAATGCACGACGAGAGTATAAACGTTTCCGCAACCTGCGTGAGGGTTCCCGTTTTCTACGGTCACAGCGAAAGTATTTCTATTCAAACCGAAAGAGAGATAACCCCCGAAGAGGCGAGGGAAGTTTTAAGAAACGCCAAAGGGGTGGTGGTTATAGACAACCCCGCAAACAATGAGTATCCTCTGCCCATATACGTTGCGGGAAGGGACGAGGTTTTTGTGGGAAGAATTAGGGAGGACAGGGTATTTAAACCGGGGCTAAATATGTGGGTGGTTGCGGACAACATAAGAAAGGGAGCGGCGACCAACGCGGTTCAAATAGCGGAGCTTCTAATAGAGAACAAACTCATTTAGTTTCCTTTTTTCCATACTTCGCCATTAGGTATTGGGCGGTTAGTCTAATCTCTTTGTCGGAGCAAACCTTTTCAATCCTTTTTAGGATTTCTTCCATCTTTTTGTATAGCGATAAAGAGGCGTAATTTTGGGCTTTCAAAAGCTCAACCTCGCAGTAGTTGGGTATGTTTTCACCGAGACCGTTTAAAGTTTCCAATGATTTTTTGTAATCCCCTTTTAGGTAGAGAATGTAGGCAACCTTTTCCGCACAAAAGTAGTAGAGAACGGAATTGTTGTTCTTAAAAATTTCTTGGGCTTTCCTAAAGTGGGTAAGGGCTTTGTCCCACTCTTTTTTGCCCGCAAAGTAATCTCCCAATTTGAGTTCAACAAGCCCCGCCGAAGGCGGGGGAATGTCTAAACTCTTCACCTCTTTTACCTTTCCTTCGGAGATAAGTTTTTGGGCGGTGTATAGCTTTTGGGCTATATTCTCCCTTTGCTTTTGGTTATAGAGATTGATACCTCCCAAGACCAATCCCGCAATCAGCCCTCCCACCAAAATTGCGAGAATGTTCCTCCAATTTAAAAAATCCATCTCAAAAGATTTTAAAATTCCTTATAAACTCCCGATGGTTAATTTCAATCTTCCCAATCTCCTTTCGGGGTTAAGACTTTTGATTTCCCCACTGGCGGGCTTTGTCCTCTTTAAGGGACACCTTTGGGTGGCAACCTTTATATACCTCACCTTGGCTTTGAGCGATTTTTTGGACGGATTTATTGCGAGGAAAACCCAAACTCAAACCCCTTTGGGGACTATTTTAGACCCCCTTGCGGATAAGTTTTTAGTCTTTTCTTACATTCTCGCCCTTTGGTTGGGGGACTTCAAATGGCAACCCGATAGTTGGGTAATAACCCTTTTACTCCTAAAGGAGTTTGTGGTCTTAGTAGGTTTTCTCCCCCTTTTGGTGGCGGGGAAACTCCCCCAACCGAACCTCGCGGGTAAGGTGTCCACCGCTCTGCTTTTTACATACGGGGTTGTCTTGCTCCTTTGCAACCTCGGGGTGGAGCTTGCGATATCTCTTAAACCTCACTTGGAGGGTTTAATAAGTGGAACCCTACTCTTGGCGGTGCTTTTATATTTGAGCGACGGCGTTAGGGCTTTCCTTAAAATATCTTAAGGCATGGGAGAGAAAATAGACATCAACAGAATTGCCCGCGATATGTTCATAATGCACAAGGGAGAACCTTACAAGGTGGTGGATTACGAACACGTCAAACCGGGTAAGGGACAGGCGTTTGTAAGGGTAAAGGCAAAAAATATGAAAACGGGAAATGTCGTTGAAATAACCTACAAGGCTTCCGACTCCATAGAGTTGGCGGATTTTGAGCAAAGATTTGCGGAATATTCTTACAGCGACGGCGACTTCTACTATTTCATGGACAAAAACACCTACGAAATGATAGCGGTTTCCGCCGATGCGGTAAAGGATAAAGCGGGCTTTTTGAAGGAAGGAATAGATGCGGTTGTATACTTCCACG
>QOAS01000180.1 GCA_003972855.1 Gammaproteobacteria bacterium
AATAACTTCACGATCGGGTCGCAATCCCGCGTTTAGCGGGCATTAACTTCAACTCAATAGAAGCTAGTGAGGAGGAAGTAGTAAGTTCGTTGGTCGCAATCCCGCGTTTAGCGGGCATTAACTTCAACCCTACCTTTTCAAACCCGCATAAATTCTAACTTTCAAAATTCAAAAACCCCACAAATAGTTATATATATCGCTCAAACCCGCACCGCTCTAAGGGAGGAACGATTGCTCTACTCCCATGCGGGTTTGGAGAAACTTGACACTATTTGGTTGCCAAAGAGCCGACCACTACTTTTAATTTGACTATATACCACAAGGAGTTGCAAAAGTCAAGTCTCAAAACCCTTTATGGTTTGACATTAATAGAACCAAAACCAAGAAAGTTGATATTAATTTTATGTCAAGAAATAGGGCTGTTGCGAAAATAAACCTAAAACCTGCGGAAGTTTGAGATATAAGTCCAAAAACATGCATGCTAAACGATAAACTTTGGAGAATTTACTAAAAATTTCCAAAACAAAATCGTTATTCATTTTTATTAATGTCAAGTTGGTATTGTAAAACCGCAACCACAAAAGCGTTAATATCAAAAATTAACCACCTTAGGCGTTGCTTTTGACAACTTTACACTTTTTGTGTTTGAGATAAAAGATTTTCCGCTTGACATTAAAAGATTGACATTAAAATAGGTTTTTGTCAAGTTTAGAGAACAAATGAAATTTGAAAAACAAAAGGGGAAAAAAGTTTAACCCTCGGGTCTCATAGCGGGGAAGAGTATTACTTCCCTTATGGAGTTTACCCCCGCAAAGAGCATCGCCAAGCGGTCTATTCCTATACCCTCTCCACCGGTGGGGGGAAGTCCGTATTCCAAAGCCCTTATAAAGTCTTTGTCCATTTCCATAGCCTCGTCGTCGCCCGCCTGTTTTTCCTTCAGTTGGTCAAGGAAGCGTTCCTCTTGTTCTTTGGGGTCGTTTAACTCGGTGTAGGCGTTGGCAACCTCCATTTTTCCGATAATCAGCTCAAACCTTTCAACCAAGTCGGGGTCTTCGCGGTGAGTTTTCGCCAAGGGTGACAAGAGTTTGGGAAAGTCTATAACGAAAGTGGGTTGCACGAGTTTGGGTTCTCCAACCTTTTCAAAAATTTTGTCTATAAGTTTAGCCCTCGTTAGGGTTTCGGGATTTTTAACTTCCAGTTCCCTTGCCAGTTTTATAAGTTCTTCCCTATCCGCCTTTAGGAAGAAATCTTTATCTTTGCCCGTTCCCTCCTTTAGGAGGTCAAAGTATCTTACCACCCTAAAGGGGGGTTTTAAGTCTATTTCCATTCCTTCAAAGGTGACTTTGCTTTTTCCACCCAAAACGGTGTTTATGAGATGCTCAAAGAGCCTTTCGGTGAACCTTATTAGGTCTTTGTAATCCCAATAGGCGGCGTAAAATTCCATCATAGTAAATTCGGGGTTGTGGGTTGTATCCACCCCCTCGTTTCGGAAGTTCTTACCTATTTCAAACACCTTGGGGTATCCGCCCACTATGAGCCTTTTGAGGTAAAGCTCGGGTGCTATCCTTAGGTATAAGTCCATATCAAGGTAGTTGTGGTGGGTAATAAAAGGTTTGGCGTTTGCTCCGCTGGCAATAGGTTGCAAAATGGGGGTTTCAACTTCAAGGAAACCGTTTTCGGTCATGAATTTGCGTATTTCCGCCAAAAGTTTACTCCTCATTAGGAAAATCTTTCTCGCGTTGGGGTTGGCTATTAAATCCAAATACCTCTGGCGGTATCTTACCTCAATGTCCTTTATGCCGTGCCACTTTTCGGGCAAAGGATGGAGACACTTGGAAAGGAGTTTAAACTCCTTAACCTCTACGGTGAGTTCCCCCGTTTGGGTTCTAAAGAGATTTCCTTTAACACCTACGATGTCTCCGAGGTCTACAAACTCCTTAATGAATTTGAAATTCTCTTCCCCTATGGTGTCTTTCTTTATGTAAATTTGAATTTTCCCCAAGAGGTCTTGAATGTGTCCGAAAATTGCCTTCCCCATAGGTCTCCACGCTACGAGCCTTCCCGCTATGGAAACCTCCTCCCCTTGGGGGTCAAAGTCGTAAGCTTTCTTTATCTCCTCAATGGTGGCATTGGGTTTTTCGTCCACAACTTTGGCGTTTATTACCGTTAATTTCCCCTCGTGGCGGACTAAGTTGCCTTTGAAGGTGTATTCCTCACCGGGTTTAATTTCTTCCTCCTCGGTAAGGGCTAAAATTTCCAAACCGCTTTCGTCGGTAAGCCTTAAAAGTTTTTTACCCTCGTAGTTGGAAACCCTCTTTACTTTAGCCTTTAAAACTACCTCCTCCCCTTGGGGTTCTTTTTCATACTTTTCCCTTACCGCGTGTATTTCGTGGGTAACCTCAAACTTGTGGGGGTAAGGCTCTATTCCCAACTCCCTTAGTTTCCTAACTTTCTCTTGCCTGATTAGTTCCTCCATAAGAGATAAAAAGTTTAAAGTTTGGATATTTTTTGGATTTCCCTATCCTTTGGCGGGAAGAATACCCGCTAAAGCGGGATTTTATCCTATTCGGATTAAAAATACTTTAAAAATGCTCACCGTCGGACACGAAAGGCAAAAGCGTTTTTTACAAAAGGCTTTTATCAGCGGTAGAATTCCCTCCGCCTTCGCCTTTATAGGTAAGGAAGGTATAGGAAAAAAACTTTTGGCGTTGGAATTTGCA
>QOAS01000096.1 GCA_003972855.1 Gammaproteobacteria bacterium
AATTTTACAAAAAATTGCTTTGGTGGAAAGAGTTTTGCGACGAAAACAAGGAAAATAGAGATGAGGTTTTAAGGCAGTTAAAGGCTATAGGAACTTGGCTTGAAAAAAAGATTTTTTGCGGAGGAGAGCCGGAAATTGTAAACGGTGAGGTTGTAAACTTTGACGAAAAGAAAAACCTCCTTAATTTCGTGAAGGTATGCGATTTTGTCCTCCGCGAGGGAGAAGTTACGGAAAAAGCTCCAAAAGTGGTGGGAAAGGTAAAGAAAACCTTGAAACCCGTGAAGGTTGCCTCAAAAGGCTCACTATTTGAGGGTAAATTGGAAATAGACGAAAGCTATAAGGAGCTAAAAAATCCCTCTCCCGTAGCGGATTATCTTAAAGTTGAAAAACTAACGGAGGTTTTAAACCGCTTTTCCCTAAAGGTGTTGGAAGTGGATAAGGAATTTTTCGTTGAAAGCGGTTACGGTAAAACCTTAAAGGTGCTTGAGGAAATCGAGGCGGAAAGCCAGGGTAGGCTTTTAAAAATAAATTCCGACGAAGGTGTTTTGCCCCTTGGTGCGGAAATTTTTGTCTACGAAAGATTGGAAACCCCCAAAGGTAGAAAGGAATACCACCACCTCAACGAGGTCTTTAAAATTGTCTCCTCCGAAGGTTGGGCGGGAGAAGTTTTTTCCCAAATTAGGAAAATTTCTCCCGAAGGTTACCCCTTTGGGTGGTTTTCGCAAATTTAGGTTTCCTTTTTTGCCTCTTTTAAGATTTCTTAACTGAAGATGTTTGACGCCATAGTCGTGGGGGCGGGTCCCGCCGGGACTACCACCGCCCGACTTTTAGCCCAAAACGGTTTTAAAGTCCTCTTGATAGAAAAAGAAAACTTACCCCGCGCAAAGCTTTGCGCGGGGGCGGTTTCCCTAAGGGCGAATTCCTATCTTCCCAAAGATTGGGAAAATGCGGTGCTAAACACCGTTTACGGCGGAAATCTCGGTTTTAAAGGCGAAAATTATCTGTCCGCCCGATGCGACAAGCCGGTGGTCAAGATTGTAGACCGAAGGAGTTTTGACCTGTATTTAACCTTAAAGGCTAAAGATGAGGGAGTTATAGTCCGCGAAGGGGAAGCGTTTGTAAATTTCCATTCCCTCCGAGGAGATTTTACCGAGGTTGTAACCACTAAAGGGGTTTACAAAACGAAATACCTCATAGGGGCGGACGGGGCTTTAAGCAAAGTCCTAAGGGCGTTGGGGGTAAAAAGGAAAACCTTTTTGGTCTGCGAAGCCTTGGTTGAAACCCGCATAGGGAACATGGACGAGGTTTTTATAGACCTCGGACTGGTAAAGTGGGGTTACGCTTGGATTTTTCCCCACGGTGAGGAGTTAGTAAGCGTCGGTATAGCTTCCCTAAAAAGGGAAGAAAAGAATTTAAAACACCTCTTAAAGGAATACATAGAAACCCATCCCCTTTTGGCGGGAAAGAAAATTCGCTCCCTAAGGGGTTGGTTTTTGGCTCCCTCCCGCGGTGAACTTTTGACGGGAGAGGGGAATATCTTCCTCGTGGGGGAAGCTTCCGGTTCGGTAGATGCGCTTTTAGGGGAGGGAATTTACTACTCGGTTTGGCAAGCCCATCTGTTGGCGGAGTGTTTAAAAGATGAAAACCCCCGAAGGTGTTACTCCCAAAATCTAAGAACCCTAAAAAGGGAATTTCTATTCGGTTACCTTACGGGGTTTCTGGCTTACAACTTCCAACGGTTTATGTTTAAAAACGCCAAGAAGGAAGACCTAAAAGAGTTTTTTGAATTTTTAAGGGGAGAGAAAACTTACGGAGACCTATTTAGATACGGAGTAAAGAGGTTTGTCTCCAGCCTTTTTAAGTTTTAACCGAACCTTCCCGTTATGTAATCCTCCGTAAGCTTCTCTTTGGGGTTGGTAAATATCTGTTCCGTAGGTCCGAACTCTATAAGTTCTCCCAAATACATAAAGGCGGTGTAATCGGAAACGCGGGAAGCCTGTTGCATGTTGTGGGTAACGATAATAATGGTCAGCTGTTCCCTAAGTTCCAAAACCAATTCCTCTATTTTTGCGGTAGATATGGGGTCTAAGGCGGAGGTAGGTTCGTCAAAGAGCAAAACTTCCGGTTCAACCGCTATGGCGCGGGCTATAACGAGCCTTTGCTGTTGTCCTCCCGATAGGGAAAAGGCACTCTCGTGTAAACGGTCTTTTACCTCTTCCCAAAGAGCCGCTTTTCTAAGGGCTTCCTCCACCCGTGCTTCCAATTCGCTTTTATCCTTTATACCCTTTAAACGCAGTCCGAAAGCGACATTATCAAATATTGACATAGGAAAGGGGGTAGGTTTTTGAAACACCATTCCAATTCGCGAACGGAGTTCTATTAGGTCTATATTGTCCGAAAGTATATTAACCTTATCGGGGTAAAGGATAATTTCCCCCTCGTAGCGGTTACCGGGATAAAGGTCGTGCATACGGTTAAAGCACCTCAAAAGGGTGGTTTTTCCGCATCCCGAAGGACCTATTAATGCGGTAACCTTATTTTGGGCAACGGGAAGGTTGATATTTTTAAGGGCATGGAAACCGTTGTAGTAGAAGTTGAGGTTTTTAACTTCCAACTTTAGGGGGTCACTTACGGGGGCTATATACGCCATGCAAGTTAGTTAAATTTTAAGCGACCGCTTTGGGCAAAAGGCTTTAATTTAAA
>QOAS01000161.1 GCA_003972855.1 Gammaproteobacteria bacterium
GCGGTCCAACTGCCGACCTAAAAATTTCGCGGAGGAAGGAGATGAGTGTAACCGACCCTATTGCGGACATGTTTAGTGCGATTAAAAACGCTCAAATGGTTAGAAAGGATTACGTGGATGTTCCCTCCTCTAAGCTAAAAGAGAGGATTTTGGAACTCCTCAAGAGGGAAGGGTATATAAAGGACTGGGAAAGACTGGATGGTCCCGAATACAGGAAAGGAACCCAATATAAGCTGAGAATTTGGCTCAAATACTTGGGACCCAGAAATACCAAACCCGCTATAAGGAATATCGTTAAAGTTTCCAAACCCGGTAGGAGAATTTATGTTCCCGCAAGGCTCGTTCCCTATGTAAAGAGGGGATTGGGTGTTGCGATTATGTCCACCGACAAAGGGGTTATTACCGATAAAGAAGCCAGAAAACTTGGGGTTGGCGGAGAAGTTATAGGTTTCGTCTGGTAATAGGGGGTAGCGGAGATGTCAAGAATAGGAAAAATGCCAGTCGTTATACCCCAAGGGGTTAAAGTAAACATAAACGAAAACCCCGACGGGGTTGTGGTAGAAGTTCAGGGACCTAAAGGGAAGTTGGAGCAAAAGTTTCATCCCACAATGAATGTTTACATAGACAAATGGGTAAACCCCAAGGATGGAAAGGAATACGACGCAATCTTTGTAAGACCCAAAGAGGATATAAACCCCAAAACTTACGGACTTAATAAGAAGAAAATAAAAGCCCTTTGGGGAACCACCAGGGCTTTGATAAACAATATGGTTAAGGGTGTTACCGAAGGGTGGAAAGTCGTTCTTGAAATCCACGGTCTCGGTTACAGGGCATCGGTAAAAGGAAATACTTTGGAACTCCACTTGGGATACTCCCATCCCATACACTACCAAATCCCCGAAGGGATAAAAATTTCCGTTGTATCTAACAAACAGAAGAAAATAGACGAAATACATGTAGAGGGTATAGACAAATACCTCGTGGGACAGGTTGCGGCAATTATTAGGGACTTTAGAAAACCCGACGCTTACAAAGGTAAAGGTATCCGTTACGCGGACGAAGTATTGCGTCTCAAACCCGGTAAAGCTGCTAAGAAGTAATAAGGGGGTAGGAAGCTATGCCTAAGCTAATAAGCATAAAAAGAGAACTGGGAAAACTTAAAAATAGGCACCAAAAAAGGAAAAGAAGGCATTTAAGGATTAGGAAAAAAATCTTTGGAACTCCCGAAAGACCGAGATTGTGCGTATACAGAAGCAATCAGCACTTTTATGCCCAAATTATTGACGACACCATAGGTCACACCTTGGTATCCGCGTCTTCCATAGATAGGGAATTTGTAAAAAGATACGGATTTAGGGGAGGAAAATCCATACCCGTGGTGGAAAAGGTTGCGGAACTTTTGGTGGAAAGGGCTAAGGCTAAAGGAATCACAAAAGTGGTATTTGACAGAGGTGGATTCAAATACCACGGAAAGATTAAGGCTTTTGCGGATAAGTGCAGGGAATTGGGGCTTGAGTTTTAAAACTTAGGGAGGAAAAAATTATGGGTGGAAAATCTATTGACCATATGTTGGAGCTCAAACAGAGGGAGCAAGGGATAAATCCCGAAGAACTCCCTCTGGAGGAGAGACTAATTCAGGCTAAAAGGACTACAAGGGTTACCGAAGGTGGTAGAAGGTTTAGCTTTTCCGCTTTGGTAGTTATCGGAGATAAAAAGGGACATGTGGGCTTTGGTCTCGGAAAAGCTAAAGAAGTTCCCCTCGCTATAGCAAAGGCGATACAGGACGCTAAGAAAAAGGTTATAAGGGTTCCTATAATTAACGGAACCGTTCCCCACGAGGTTATCGGACATTTCGGTCCCACCAAGATTATAATCCTTCCCGCCCGTAGGGGAACCGGTATCGTTGCGGGTGGTGCGGCAAAACCCGTTTTTGAATTGGCGGGATATACCGATGTTTTGACCAAAATTATAGGTTCCACAAACCCCCACAACGTTTTGAGGGCTGTTTTTGACGCATTTCTGCAAATGGAAACCCCCGAAGAGGTTGCGGCTAAGAGGGGTAAACCCGTAGAGGAAATTCTTCAAAATTACAGGCTATACGCCACCAGAAGGTATAAACACATCAGACTCTACTAACGGAGGTATGGAAAATGGCGGACAAAATTAAGGTAAAACTGGTAAGGGGACTGGCGGGAAAAAGAGAGGAACACATTAAAGCTGTTTACGCACTGGGACTTAAAAAAAGAGGCGACGAAAGAATACTTGACGACAACCCCAAAACTTGGGGAAACATAACCAAAGCTTGGTATTTGGTAGGCGTCGCTTACAAAATAGACTTTTCGGGTGAGGTGCCGGTAGTTGAAAGAGATCTTAGCGAAGAAAACGATAGAAAGATATTGGTTAAAAACGGAGTCTACACCAACGGAAAGGGTGTTTATTACTTTTCCCGTATTCCTGACTTGGAAGCCTTTTTGAGGAAAAAAGGCTACAAAAAATATAAAAATTGGAAAGGGGAAATTGTAGAGCTTTAACCTCCTCTTTTCCTACACTTTTATTGGAGGTAAGAAGTTATGGGTGTAGAATTGCATAACCTACAACCCCATTGGGGTGCGACCAAGGAAAGGAAAAGGGTAGGTAGGGGTATAGGTAGCGGTAAAGGAAAAACCGCCGGAAAAGGTCACAAGG
>QOAS01000160.1 GCA_003972855.1 Gammaproteobacteria bacterium
ACCCACCGTGAGGCTAAACAGTAAACCGCTCCCTTTGGAGGTTTTTCCGAAACTTTTCAAAACCCTCTCTGGTGAAACTATTGTTACTTTTCCGCTCCCGCCCCATTGCTTCCACATCTCCTACGGCGGTTTGGTGGAAAATCTTGAAAACTTTAAGGGTTTGTTACAGATATTTCGTGGAAACTTAAATTGTTAAATGTTCACCGTTATAGACCTCTTTGCGGGAGGAGGGGGATTTTCCTACGGCTTTAAAAGTGAAGGGTTTATAATCTCCGCGGGGGTGGAAATAAACCCCTCCGCCTGTAGAACTTATGAAAGAAATATTTCCCCCCTCCAGATGTTTTGCACCGACATAAGAACCATTTCGGGGAGAGAATTTGAAAACCAAAATCCCGATGTGGTTATAGGCGGTCCCCCTTGCGAAGCCTATACCCCCGTGAGTTTAAACCGAATGGACAACCCCATAGATAGGCTTTATTTAGACGAGAGGGGAAGACTAACTTTGGACTACATCAGGTTGGTAGCCCACCTTCAACCCAAAGTGTTTGTAATGGAAAATGTCCTACAAATCACGGAAGGACAACTAAAGTATGCCCTAATAGAGGAATTCCGCCAAGCGGGTTACGAGAGAATTTACTTCAACGTTTTGCGTTCGGAAAATTACGGTTCGCCCTCGGAGAGGACGAGGGTTTTCATTTCCAATATCTACTTTAAGGGTTACTTGGAGAGGTTTAGGGTTTCAAGAAAAACCACCGTTTGGTCCGCTATAGGAGATTTACCCAAACCGGATTTCCCGCACGACATACCCAACCATTCGTGGGTGGACATTCCCAAAAAGTTCAAAAAGAGGTGGGAAAAACTAAGGTTCGGACAATCCGCCCTTTATTTCGGAAAAGGGGATAAAGTGTTTAAGGATTACACCAAATTGCACCCCGAAAAGATTTCCCCCACCGTCAAAGGAAGTGGAAGATTTTTACACCCATACCAGCCGAGGCTTTTAAGCGTTAGGGAACAAGCCCGCCTTATGACCTATCCCGACGACTTTGTCTTTGAAGGGGGATTAAACGAGCAATACAACCAAGTAGGGGAAAGTGTCCAACCTTTGATTTCCAAACTTATCGCCAAAGCGGTTAAGGAATATTTGACAAACGGAAACAAAAATTGGGATTTTACCCCTTCCTTTCCCCGTTAATATACCTCGTAAAACCTCTTTTGGACAAAATATTGGACAATCCCCAGTTGGATTATGTAAAAGACCACATAAAAGGGAGCGTAACTTATAAGGGGATAAGGCCAACCTTTGGAGGGAATTAAATTCACCGCCATTCCCGCATTTATAAAAGCGAGGAGGAAGGTTTCAATAGCCACCAAAATGATGAAAAATTTTTCAAAAAGGTTGCTAATGCGGAAAGAAATTACCAAAAGTCTAAGCAAAAGCACCAAAGTTACCCCGAAAATGAACACCGCAAATATGAATCCCGTTTCCTCCCCGATTGTTGCAAATATAAAATCGGTGTGAACGGTGGGACCCATGTAAAGTTTTCTGTAACCGAAGCCAAAACCCACTCCGTCAATACCCCCGCGGTGAACCGCGTAAAGCGAATTGGCGAGCTGATAACTGGAGGCGGTTACGTCCCTAAAGGGGTCAAGCCAGTTGTTAATTCTCACAATTACATGTCCAAACTTTGTTCCCTCAAAGGGGTTAGGGAGTTGAAGTTTCACATTGGCGTTCAATATTGCGAAAAAAGATAACACCGCTATGGAGGAGGTTAAAAAGTAAAAGGAATAAACAACCTTTTTGAGTTTAAAAAATCTAAAAAACAATAGTGTTACGAAGGAAAAAATGAGGAGAATGGAGGTTCCAACATCGGGTTGCATGAGTAAAAGGAAAAGAAAGATAAAAGAAATACCCAAAACTTTTTGCCAATTTATCTTATCTTTGGCAAATTGATAGGACAAAAACAGGTAATAAGAGAGAATGGTCAGTCCCGTTATAAGTATCTTCTTTTGGGGACCCAAAAGCCACCTATTTACCTTTAGATGGAATATAAACTTTTCCAACCAAACGATGGTCATTAAGAATATCGTTATCCAAACGAGGATATTTATGAACTTTCCCAACCTTATTCGGGAAATTTTTTTTAGGATTTTCCTCCCTAAGGGTTTTCTTTCCAAAAAAAACTCTATTCTGTCCAAATATATAAACCCGTAGTAGAAGGCAAAACCTATTAAAAGCATCGGCAAAAGGTTAAAAAAGGGTTTAAAAGCCTGTAAAAGATAGGCTGTATCCCCTGAATAGGTGAGGTAGTAAATTAACCTCGGAACGGTATAACCGCTGAATATAAAAACCAAACCTATTAAGGTTAAAATCCAAAGTGAATAGTGAATAATCCTATCGTAGTAACGCATTTAAAACTATAAGCTTAAAGCTCATTGAAAGTAAAAAATACGTGAAAAATTACTGGACGAGTGGTGATACGCAAATAGAAATCATCAAAAGTGGGGATGCTAATGTTATTTCAGGCTGGGATGGTAAAGGCTGGAGCATACATAAAGATAACCCTGATATAGATTTTATCGCGCCTAAAAGTGGTGCATTAGGTTGGATAGATACATTCGCCATTCCTGCTAAATCTAAAAATGTAGACGGTGCATATAAGTGGATGAACTTTATGCTAAAACCAG
>QOAS01000044.1 GCA_003972855.1 Gammaproteobacteria bacterium
TTGTCCACTAAATACTCTATGGTTCCCACGTTTTCGTAACCGATTTTTTGAATAGCCTTTACCGAAAGTCCCAAAAGTTTTTGTCTAACATCTTGGGGTAGGTTGGGAGAAGGCGCAACCTCCACGATTTTTTGGTGTCTCCTTTGAATGGAACAATCCCTTTCTCCCAAATGGATAACATTTCCGTACTTGTCCGCAACTATTTGAACCTCTATGTGTTTGGGATCTTCTATGTATTTTTCAATAAAGAGGTCTCCTTTACCGAAAAAGGTTTCCGCCTCTTTGTAGGCTTGGGGGAATTGGGTTACAAGCTCTTTTTCGTTTCTGCAAACCCTAACACCCCTACCACCTCCGCCGTAGGCGGCTTTTAAAATAACGGGATAACCTATTTCTTTGGCTATTTGTCTGGCGGTATCTACGTCGTGTATAGGTTCCGCTACACCGGGAACCACGGGCAAACCCGCCTCTTCCATAGTTTTTTTCGCCTGAACTTTATCTCCGAAAAGCCTTATATGTTCGGGTTTGGGACCTACGAAGATAAGCCCTTTTTTAATTACATACTCCGCAAAGTCCGCATTTTCCGCCAAAAATCCGTAACCGGGGTGAATCGCATCCGCTTTGGCTATTTTTGCTATATCTACAATTTTGTGATAATCCAAGTAAGCCCTTATTGGGTCTCCGGGAATTAGGTAAGCTTCATCCGCTTTTTTAACATAAAGGGAGTTGGCGTCCGCTTCCGAAAATACAACGACTGTCTTTATTCCCAATTCTTTACACGCCCTTATTATCCTCGTGGCAACTTCACCCCTATTGGCTATCAGAAGTTTTTTTATCTTCCGAGGTTTTTCCATGGTAAAGAACCTCCGTTTTGTTGAAAGCTATGCAAAAGCAAACCTTAAAGAGTTCCTTTTTATTTTAAAAGAAGGCTCCCTTGTGAGTTATTTAATCCAAAAAAAACTCCGCGGTCGTAAAATTTAAAACCTTTAAATCCCAAGGAGGACAACCATGGAAGAAAAAATCCCTACAGGTTTAACTTTTGACGACGTCCTTTTGATTCCCCAATATTCGGAAGTTTTACCCCACGAGGTTGATATATCTACCTATATCACCAAAAAGATAAAGCTTAATATCCCCATACTTTCCGCCGCTATGGATACCGTCACCGATTATCGTATGGCTAAGGCGATAGCCCGAGAAGGGGGAATCGGAATAATCCACCGCAATATGAGTATTGAAGAACAGGCGGAGCAGGTAAGCAGGGTAAAACGCTCGGAAATGGGAATGATACTGGAACCGGTAACGGTATCTCCCGAGGATTCGGTAAAACACGCCTTAAATTTAATGGCTCAATACAAAATCTCCGGTCTGCCGGTTGTAGATGCGGAAGGAAAGGTCGTAGGTATTATTACAAATAGGGACATAAGGTATATAGCACCCACCAATTACGACAAACCGGTAAAACTCTTTATGACTCCCAAAGAGAAGCTCGTTACCGCCCACCCGGGAATAACCTTGGAAGAGGCGAGGGAAATCTTTGCCCGCTATAAAGTTGAAAAACTTCCCATAGTGGACGAAGAAGGGAAACTAAGGGGACTAATAACCATAAAAGATTTGGAAAAGAAGGAGAAATATCCCAACGCGGCAAAAGATGAATTTGGAAGACTATTGGTGGGTGCGGCGGTAGGAACTTCTCCCGAAACTTTAGATAGGGTAGCCGCATTGGTTGATGCGGGAGTAGACCTAATTGTGGTGGATACCGCTCACGGACATTCCAAAAGGGTTTTGGACACCGTCAGGGAAATTAAAAAACACTTCCCCGACCTACAAGTAATGGCGGGTAACATCGCCACCAAAGAGGGAGCACAAGCGCTGATAGATGCGGGGGCGGACGCTATAAAGGTGGGTGTAGGACCCGGTTCTATCTGCACAACCAGAATAGTTGCGGGTGTGGGAGTTCCCCAAATAACCGCGGTAATGTGGGCATCCGAAGTCGCTAAAGAATACGGCATACCCGTAATAGCGGACGGCGGTATCAGGTTTTCCGGTGACATAGTTAAGGCTTTGGCGGCCGGCGCCAGTGCGGTTATGCTCGGAAACCTACTTGCGGGAACGGAAGAAGCTCCCGGGGAGTTAGTCTACTACCAAGGTAGGGCTTACAAAGTTTACCGCGGTATGGGTTCCTTGGGCGCTATGATGTCCAGAAGGAGCGCAGACCGCTACGGGCAGGAGAAAATGGAAAAATTTGTCCCCGAAGGTATAGAGGGAAGGGTTCCCTACAAAGGAAAACTCTCCGATGTAATTTACCAACTGGTGGGCGGTTTGCGTTCGGGTATGGGCTACCTCGGTGCGAGAAACATTGAGGAACTCCAAAAGAGGGCGAAATTTATAAGAATCACCTGGGCGGGTTTCAAGGAAAGCCACGCCCACGATGTTCAAATTACAAAAGAGGCACCCAACTATTGGGTTGAGTAAATCTTTTCCCCTTTAGTATTAATCTCTTTATGCAAAGACTCGCTTTGTTCCTTTTACTATTTCTGACCTCCTATACTTTTGCAAAAAAGAATGAAAGTGACGCCTACAACGAATACCTATGGTTTAGGGTTTTCTCCGAAGTTTACTACATAGCGAAAAATTACTACGTTGAAGAGGTTT
>QOAS01000006.1 GCA_003972855.1 Gammaproteobacteria bacterium
CACACGCCCTGTATGCCTCAGAAGGTTTCCACGAGCTAGGCGTAAGAAAAAACTACTACCCCACCGACATAGTTTGTTACAACTACCTGCGTTTGGAACCGAAGAAAAAAACCACCGCCCAAAGGGTTAGGGAAAAACTCCTCAATTTGGTAAAAAGGAGACCTTCTCCCCTCGGGGAGTTAAAAAGGGCTTTGAACTTAACCGAGGAAGGTTTTGAAGAAGTGGTAGAAAGCCTCATAAGGGAGGGAAAGGTAAAAATGGTAACCTACGGAGGGGAGAAGTTTTTAATCTCCACCCAAAAGGGAGAGTAGGGTTATCCCCACCCTTCGCCTTATGAGTTCGTATTTTCCCAAAAGTCTTCTAAGTTCCTTTTCCAAAACCGCTATGGCGGTTAAGTTTTGGGGGGAACGCCTATCCCTAAGCGGGTCGTTGGCAAAGTAAACCGCCACACTTGCCCCCTTTTCCATAATCTCTTTTATAAGTTTTAAATCCCCCCCGTGGGGGACTTCTAAACGGGCTATACCCGCCAAAGGATTTTCCACCACCATTTGGGGGTGAACTTGGGCAAGCCTCACATAACACCCCACCTTTTTAACCTTTACCTCCTCCGTTTTACCGCCTTTGGTTCTCTTTACCTCCTCCTCAAAGAGGAAAAGGGGAGTTCTTTCACCCTTTTTGAGGTTAAAGAGAACCTCTTCCAACCCTTGGAGGTAAAAATACCTACTCTCCTTGACGAGGTAAACTACATTGGGAAAAAACTTCGTGGTTTTCGTAGGTCCATCCGCGACCACAAAGGTGTCGGGACTATGGACTTTCCTCAAAACTTCCAGTTCCATTTTTTTCATAACCGCATTGGCGTAATCGGAAACATTCTCCATAGGGGACTCCTTAGTTTCAAAAACCAACTTGGTTTCCCCAACGGTTGTCTCCCAACGGGGGGGAACCTTTACCCCCTTGGCGTTGTGGATAAAGTATCTTTTGACATCCCTATAAAGGAGCTTGTAATCCGCCCTACCCAAGGAGCGGTCTATCAGCAAAGCCCCCGCACCTATGGAGATGAAAATACCCTCTCCCGCAAAGCGGTTTCCGTCAAATATTTCAACCCTGTATTCGGTTCTTCTAACCCCGTCTATAAAAACTATTTTTGGAGGTAGATTTCCTTCCAACTTTATAGGTTTCCAGCTTTCCCTTTCCACCTCAAGGAAGGGGTTTAAGGTTTTTACAAACTTTTTCGGTTGATATTCCTCGTTTCTTACCTCCCTTTCCGCGGGAAAGAATCGGAGCATCTCTAAGGGGAGATAATACCATTTGCCGATAGATTTCCTTTCGGAACTCTTAGAAATGCTAAAATTACAACCTTTTACGCATTAAGGTTTGCATACGCTTTTTGCGAAAATATTCTTTTGTGAAAACCACCAAAAAGGTTAGGAAAACCATAAGCGTATCTCCCGAGGTAGACAAAGCCCTTCAGCTCTTGAGCAAACGGTTTAAAAAGAGCCAGAGCCGAATAATAGAGGAGTTGGTAGAGGAAAAGGTTAAGGAACTCCGAAAGGAAGAAAGATTGAAAGTTTTCAACGAACTCGTAGAAATGACTAAAAATCTTAGGGGGATAGTGGGAAACAAACGGATTCAAGACGTGAACTACCCCGCATCAAAGATGCGGAGCTTCGGGTGGGTTTACACCCTCTTTGGGGTGCCTTACCACCACGGGCGAGTTCACTCCACCCCTACTCCTATCTATCCCGCCATACAGCGGAATAGCGGAGCTACTTTCAGCCTATATACCCGCCTTTAGCCGTTGGTATAGCGGGCTTTTTTTGTTATCTATGCCCGCTATCGGCGGGTATGTTAGGTATCTAATTTAATCCAAAACTTTAGACTTTCAACCCCTTCGGGGGCGGGCTGTATCCTCCCATCAAAGATAGGAGGTTTTAGCCTGCAATTTTCTATAAAAGGGTTTTCGTAGACGCCAATGTTCTTATAGATTTCTTTGACACGGATAGACCTTTAAGGGAGTTTTCGGTGAAAGCCATTCAAAAACTATTGGAAAACGGAGCGGAGCTTTATACCAGTTGCGACCTTATAACGACCGTCTATTACATTCTCAGAAAGAAATTCAGAAAAGAGGCTTTAGTTTTTGTGGAAAAGTTAGCCAAAATATGCTCTGTAGTTCCTTTTTCAAACGAGGAAGTAGAAATGGCTATGGAGCTTATGAAACAAGACCAAAATTTTAAGGATTTAGAAGATACTTTCCAATATGTTTTAGCTAAGAAGATGCGGTGTGATTTAATACTTAGCAACTATTTAAAAATGGACTACCTAATAGACCGCTATCTTGAATACCTCTCCCACATACGGGAACCTAAAACAGTTAGGCAAAAAAAGGTATTGGTTAAACCACCCGCTAAAGTTTGGTTCTCTAAATCCCAATCTCCCAAACCTTGTGGAGTCTTACAAAAATTCCATCAAAAAGCCTTTTGCTTTAGCCAAGAAATGAATGGCGAGGAAGTCATTCTAATAGATGAAAAGAGAAGAAAAGAAGAATATTTCGTTTAACGGCTTTATAGCTTTTGCAAAAGGCTTTCGTTTTTCTCCTCATATACGCTAAGTAGCTCCTTATACTGGAGTGTAAACTCTCATT
>QOAS01000106.1 GCA_003972855.1 Gammaproteobacteria bacterium
CATCAACCGAGCTGGATAGCAATCCCGTTAGCAATACCGGATAAGTTGCAAGTTTAACTATTTGCAGTCCCGAAGGATATTCTCCCATCTTTAGCATCTTCCATACAGCCCCTACCATTAGAAAAAGAGCGGCTATGGTTTGGAAGTCTGGTGAACCAATCACATTCTTAACCGCCCCCAAAACTTGGTCCCAAAAATCCAAATTCCCAAATGAGTAAATCACAAACGCATCCGCCATAAAAACCCTTCCTTAACAACTTTTCCGCTTTTCAAATTGCGTCTCCAATCCCCGAAAAACCTAAACTTCGCAATTAGCACAGATTTTGCCTAAAAATGTGCTAACTATAGTTTTAGCACATACTTTCCACCAATTATGTGCTAAACCATTTTGATAATTACCAATACCAAGTTTCGCCCTAAATGTCAAGTTTCGGGGCTGTTTTTTTAAGCGAAAGCTTTTAAAAATCCTTATAGGGCGTAGCTAAATAGTTAGTTGGGTTAGAGACTTTCTAAAACAGTTTCTTTCTAATCAATCCATCACTCTGAACTTAAAAAAAATCTCCTAAGAAAAAATTCGCTGTTATCTTCCTCCTCCCTCCCTAAATTTTTCGTTTCGCTTCCTTTTAAAAATTTAAATATTTTTAGAGGAGGAAGATAAATATTTTTTATCACTTTTTTAGTTATTTACTTTTTTATATAAAGACTGAGGGTGTTTGAAAAAAAGAATAAAAAGGGAATTGCAGAAGGATAAACAATCCAACATTATAAGCTAAAAACCTAATTAGGGTTTTTATTTGCGCTAAGTAAAATTTTTTTGTGTAATCTCTATCTCCAAAACATTCCTTCACTATTCCTATCGCTTGTTCTATCCTGTATCTCTTCCAATATATATCCCTGTTGGTCTCATACATCTCTTTCGCTTCCTTTCTTAAAGGATGTCTTATCCTTCGTCTTAAGCTCTCCTTTGTATTTACAACAAGCTTAAATCCTAAAAGTTTAAACTTTTCCAAAACTTTTATCCTGTTTCCATAAAGACTATCCGCTACAAAAAATTCTCCTTTTAATAATCCTTCTCTTTCAACTTCTTTAAGTAATTCCAAAAGTAACTTTCCTTCCTCTGTATAGGCTTTATCAGTATTTACGCCTACAAAAAAGCTTATTCCTTTTGTATGAGTTACCAAAACCTCTGTCATAACATGAGATTTAACTTTTCTTAGTTCCTTGCCTCTTTTAAAAGAGAGAAAAATACTGTCTTCAAATCCAAAACCCGTTCCATCCGCCATAATTAGTTCAAAATTTTTGACTTCAAGAATTTCGGAAATTTTTTTAGCAAAAAGAATAATAAGTTTTTGAAGCATAGATTTGTTTAGTTTTGTAGCGCGGTAGTAAAGAGTAGAATAATGGGGTAACTTAGGAAAGCATTGAGAAGCTTGAAAGATAACTTCTCGGAAAGATAAATTGAGAGCTAATTTTATAGCAATGAGGGTAATAATTAATGCATCATCATAAAAGCGAGGTTTGCCCCTACTTTTTTTTATTCTCCATTTCTTCCCCTATAAGTTGTTTAATCTCGTGATAAAATTTTAAAATAAATCCGCAGAGTCGGAATAGATTTTTTACACAGTATCTCCTCTCCCTCATAATCTTTTAATTTTCTTTTTTTTCAAACACCCTCATAATTTTCCCCCGTAAAATCTTTCCCTATGAAAGAGGGCGGTATAGTCGTTATCAACTTCGGTTCCCAATACGTTCAACTTATAGCACGAAGGGTTAGAGAGTTAAACGTTTACAGCGAAATACTGCCTTGGGATACACCTTTGGAGGAGATAATTAAAAGGAAACCCAAAGGGATAATTTTTTCGGGGGGACCCGCGTCGGTTTATACAAAAGATGCCCCCCTTCCCCCCGAGGGGATTTACGATTTGGGAATTCCCATTTTGGGAATTTGTTACGGTCTACAAGTTTTGGCTCACCAGCTTGGGGGTAAAGTTGCACCCGCGGATAAGCACGAATATGGAAGGGCAACCCTAAGGGTTTTAAAGGAAGACAAACTGTTTAAGGGTCTTCCGAAGGAGTTTCAGGTTTGGATGTCCCACGCGGATAAGGTTACCGAGCTTCCCGAAGGGTTTGAGGTTTTGGCGGTTTCCGACAACGCACCCTTTGCGGTTATAGCCAATCCCGAAAGGAACTTCTACGGCGTTCAATTTCACCCGGAGGTAACCCACACCCAATATGGAACGCAAATAATAGCCAACTTCGTTTTTGAAATAGCCAAAGCCACCAAAAACTGGTTTATGGAAAACTTCGTTGAAGAGCAAATAAAACAGATTCGCGAGCAGGTAGGAGATAAAAAGGTGATAGCCGCCCTTTCGGGCGGGGTTGATTCAACCGTTTCCGCGGTTTTAACCTATAAGGCAATAGGGGACAACCTTATTCCGATATTTATAGACCACGGTTTGCTTAGGGAAGGCGAAAGACAGGAGGTTGAAAGAAACTTAAAAGGTTTGGGTTTGCCCCTTAGGGTTGTAGATGCCAGCGAAATATTCCTTTCAAGGTTGGAAGGGGTTGAAGACCCCGAGGAGAAAAGAAAGATTATCGGACACACCTTTATAGAGGTTTTTGAAAGGGAAGC
>QOAS01000086.1 GCA_003972855.1 Gammaproteobacteria bacterium
CGTTTTTTGAAAAGGAGGTAAAATCGTGTGTTCCCACAAATACTTTTGCGGTTTCTTCCATAGCGGAAAAGTCCAACTCAAAGGGGATATGCCAAGCCCTATCCAACAGAAAGGGATTTCTGACTTTGGAATTCCATATTAAATAGCGGTAAATTTTTCCCTTCGCGCTAAAGCGGGCGTTAAAGGAGAGGGGAACCAAAGATACACTCTTTACCGCTATCTCGGGTGGAAGCATCCCGTTTAGGGCTTTTAGAACTTTGTAAGGTTCTATGAATTTTTCCACTTTAAAGTTGGCAAAAAATTGCTCCGCGTGAACCCCCGCATCGGTTCGCGAACAGCCCACGAGGGGAACCCAATCAACTTTAAAAAGTTTTCCTATGGCTTTTAGGAGTTCCCCTTGAATGGTTCTAACGTTTGGTTGATACTGCCACCCGTGGAAGCCCGTTCCCAAAAATGAAAGCTCCAAAAGGTAGTTGTAATAATCTACACCCATTGCAAGAAAAGTTTTAAATTTATCCCACGGGGGTGAAAATGAAAATTTCCGTTGTATACGATAATTTGGCTTTGGAGGGTTTCAAACCCGCTTGGGGGTTTTCCGTATTCATTGAAACCTCCGATGGTGAAAGGGTTTTGTTTGACACCGGGGGGAGTTGTAAAGTTTGGACTCACAACGCCAAAAGGTTGGGAATAGATTTTTCCTCCTTTAGAGATGTATTTCTGTCCCACTTCCATTGGGACCACATAGGGGTTGTTTTGGATATAGCCTATACCACAAAGGGTAAACATTTCCTTATCCCCGACGGGTTTTCAAAAGTTTTTGTCTCCCAATTGGCGGAAAGGGGACATCAGGTTTCCCTCGTGAGGGAACCTTATAGGTTTTCGGAAAACTTTATTTCCACGGGTGGAATGAAAACAGGAATAAAAAACCTCTACGAGCATTCGCTAATAGCCTTTGAAGGAGATAGATATGCCCTAATAGTGGGATGCGCCCATATGGGAATAGTGGAGGTAACCCGAAGGGCTATAGAGCTTACGAAAAGACCTCCCGAGTTAGTAATTGGAGGCTTTCACCTCTTTAAAGAGGACGAGATAACCGTTATTGCAATAGCGGAGGAACTGCTACGCTTGGGTGTAAAAAGGGTAGCCCCGTGCCACTGCACGGGGGATAAAAATAGGCAAATCTTTGAGGATGTATTTGGAAACCGATTTGTAGATATCCGCGCCGGTTCGGTTATAGAGCTTTAAACCCCTTTGGGGGAAACAAAAATGGAGTTTAAAGACCTCCTCTTTACGGGTGTGAAAACAGTCCTAACCTCTTTAGGTATTCCCGTCCCCATTGAAGACCTACTAAAGGGTTTCCTTTCTCTTGTGGAAAAAATAGACCAACTTGGGGAAGATGAAGTTTTAAAGGTTGCCCTTTATTGGGCTTTATATAAGGCGGTAGAAGATGCACTAAAAGAGTTTGAAAAAGAATACAACCGCCGAGAGGACTTTCAAAATGCGGTTAAAAACCTCTTTAAGGAGCTGGATAAAAGGCTTACCGCTTTGGGTGAAAACAAAGAAATTTTTGAACTAAGTAAGTTTTCTTTAAACAATTTCTACGGCACTGAAGCGGTTGGTGAAATTTTAAGAATCTTAAAAGAGGTCGTTGATAAAACCTTAAAACCGATGGAGGACTTTCCCGCAGGCCAATTTAAAGGATTGGTGGAAGACAGATTAAAACTTTTCTTCTGGATAGTTGTAGAAGAGGACGAAAATAGCTTTAAAAAGCTTTTGGATAACTTCTCAAGGGAAAGCATTAAAGAAAAACTCAGGAAGTATTACATAGACCGCTACCTTTCAAAGATAGTTAAGGAGTTTGCAATTGACCCCATTTTTGGAGAAAAAAACGAGATTCCCTTGGAGAAGGTTTATATAGAACCCCATTACGGGGTATACGACGGGAAAAAATTCAAAAAGGCTGAAAAAAGTATTTTTGAGGAACTATATCCCGATTTCCGAGAGGGTAGAAGTAAACTGATTCTTATTTTAGGTTTTCCCGGAGAGGGAAAAACCTCCCTTGCAAGGAAAATTATTTACGATTTCAAAACCCATCGGTTGGATATTCAAAAAGTCTACCTTTTGAAGTTGCGAGAAGTAGAAGACCCCGAAGAACTTTTAAAGGGAAATCCTAAAGCAATAAAGCAGGAATTGGAGAGGTTAATTTTTGGAGAAGAGGACCTAAAATTGGATGATTTCAAAAATTCTGTTGTAATCCTTGACGGTTTAGACGAACTTTTAATGACTAAAAACTACCTCTCCAACAAAGGAGAGGAATTTATAGAGCAACTTCTTAAGTTCTTAAAAAATCAGTCCCAATGGAGAAATTTACAAATAGTAATAACTTCCCGTTTAGGGTATGTAGAACCTAAAAACCTTTACAAGTTGAAAGGCTTAAAAATCCTCAAATTGGAGGGTTTTGATTTAGCTCAACAAAAGGAGTGGATAAAGAAATACTCCCAATACCACCCCGATAAAGGACATTATTTAAAACAAATAGAAGATATCTCGGAA
>QOAS01000027.1 GCA_003972855.1 Gammaproteobacteria bacterium
TGATTTTTTCCTCTTTGAGCCTGTCCAGTTCCGCAAAAAGATAGGGAGGAAGTTGTTTTAACCTCTTTGCGTATTCAAACTGTCCCATAAAGGTTTTGTTATATTACCTTAGTTCCCGCCGAAGGCGGGCTTAAAAGCCTAAAGCCAAAACATCTCTTCTCCTTCCATTTTTGAAGGTTTTAAACCTCTTAAAGCCATTTTTGCCATCTTGTCGGTGTGGTAGGTGGTAGCGGGAAGTTTTACTGGATTAAAGGAGGAGTAATTAAGCAGGGTGAAACTTAAAAGGTAAGATATGTGAACCCCCAAAGGTAGGTTTCCTTTTACCAATTTAACCCTTATAGGTTGGTGGGCGTATTGGAAACTATTATTGTAGGTCGCAACCACCGCTTCCCTATCACCGAGGGGATAATAAAGCCCCTTTATGCGGTAGTCTTTTCCAAAAAACCTCGGGTTGTTTCTTTTTATAACTTCCACCAATTCAAGTTTGTAACCGAATTCTTCCCCCAGTTTAGTAAATATTTCAACCTCTTTACCCTTAAAGTTCCCATCTCTGTGAATCACTATTGTGCTACCTTCCCTAATTCCCTCTTCCCGTAGTTTCAAGAATAAGCTTTGTATTGCCTTAAGTGTAACCTCTTCACCCATTGCGGGAAAAGAGGAAAGGGAATACTTTAAAAAACTTCCGTCGGAGAAAAAGATTTTTGTAAAAGCCCCCTCATTCACCGAACCGCCACTATTTTTTCGTATTCTGCTTATGTCTATTCCTATAAACACATCCGCTCCTTCTAATTTTTGGGAAAGTTTATAGGGAACGTTGGTGGTTTTACCCATTATTTGTTCCGCTACGTTGTAAACAACATACTCTAACTTCTGTTGGAAAAGGGTTTTCTTTAAAACGAATTGGGAAGCTATCCCCCTTTCCAAAAATTTCCCCTTTAGGTAATCGTAAATTGTCAGTTCCCTAAAAAGGTCTTTAATCTTTCCGTATTCGGGGGTAAAGACTATAACCAAGTCGGGGTCCCCTTCCAAAATTTGTCGCATTCCCTTAGAAAGTTTCTTAATTGCCTCTTCTCTTGAAGAGGCTACCACCCCTATTCTTTTTATGAATCTAAGTTCTATACCTTTTTTTTCCAAAAATTTTTTTAATTCCGTAAGAAATTCTTTCCTCTTTTGATTATAGATTTCATCCTTTGTATCCAAAATGATTAAAATTTTAGTTTTTAAAACTGGTTTTTTAACAAAAGGTTTGCACTTTTGGAGGAAAGGTAAGATAGATTTTTTCACTTCAAAAGTGTTTCCAGCAGAATCTACAAGTTCACAATGATAGCGTATTCTATTTTTCTCCCCTACAGTTTCACCATAAGGGGATAGAGATATGTTGAAATCTCCTAAAGCGGAAGAAAGCATATTTGTGAATTCCATAATCCGTTTCCATCTATCCTTTGGAGGAAGTTTTACGACTTTTAAGACTTCGGAGGTTATATCCTCAAGGTTACCGAAATCCAAAACAGGGTTCACCATCAGTGCGGGATAAACATAACCGTTGGAAAGCTTAACGATAAAGACCTTTTCCCGATATTTCTTATTTCCCAATAAATATTCCCAAATTTTTTTTGTTCCTTCTTGGCGAGAAATTTGGAAGAAATTTTTTATCTCATCTTCTTTAAGTTCTACCGCTTTGACAACTTCGGTTATATGGGCGGTTCGGTCAAATCCTTTAGGGCGGACTAAGAAATTCTCATTTCTTTCAACCGCCTGAGGATTTATCAAACCCTCTTCAAAAAGTTGTTGGAGATTTTTTTCCGTTGTAAGGTGGAATTTAAAATCCACTTGCAAAAGAAATCTTTCATCTTCGTAGACCTTCACAAAAGGGTAAGGATATAAAAGCAATTTTCCGTATTTGGGGTGTTTTTCGGTTTCTAAAAACTTGTTTTGGAAACGCTGAACTAATTTTCTTAAGCGAATCACATCCTCAATTACAAACTCCACCGAGCGGTTATCGGGTGGAGGAGATTTTGTTTTCCCCTCAAAGGATAGATAATAAATCTCCTCCTCCGAAAGTTTAACATTTTCCTTCTCCAAAAGTTTGAAAGAATAAAAGTTTGCCCCGTTGGGTGTTATTTCGTAAAAAACAGGTGAAGAAATTTCGTTAGATAAGGCATATCTCAAACGGTTTAAAATTTTCAATTTTCCCACGGAATCGGGAACTGGAACCGAATACTTATAGAGGTTGAGGTTATCCCATTCCGCTTTTAGCGGGAAGAGGTTAGTCCAATATTTGGACATTACAAAATAAATTTTGCAAAAGAAAAAAGGATTAATGGATAAGTTCTCCCATTCTGAAAATGGGTAGATATAGAGCTATCAGAATAAAACCAACTATGGAACCTATAACTATCATCATTAAAGGTTCTATCATTGAAATTAAACCCTCTATGGTCGCTTTAACCTCGTCCTCGTAAAAGTCCGCTAAACTCTCAAGCATATTGTCAAGTTGTCCGGTTTCTTCTCCAATTCTTAGCATGGCAATTAACATGCGCGGAAATCTTT
>QOAS01000082.1 GCA_003972855.1 Gammaproteobacteria bacterium
TGACCGCGGGCGGGAAGGTATGCTCAAAAAGATTTGGGAGTGGGTTCCCGTTTCCCGAAACTCTATAAATAAGCCCCTCCTCGTATAGGCGGTGAAAAACTTCCCTCACCGCACGGGAAAAACCTTCGTCCATGGTAAAGCGTTCCCTTTCCCAATCAACGCTACCGCCGAGAAACTGCAATTGGGTTTTTATAGAGTTTCGGGAAACGGGAACCCACTCCCAAATCTTTTTGAGCATACCTTCCCGCCCGAGGTCAAAGCGGGTTTTACCCTCTTCTTTAAGCTGTTTTTCCACCACATATTGGGTGGCTATTCCCGCGTGGTCAAAACCGGGAACCCAAACCACATCGTATCCGTCCATACGCTTATAACGGGCAACTATATCTTGAATGGTTATATTCCAAGCGTGTCCCAAATGAAGCGAACCCGTCACGTTAGGAGGGGGTTGAACCATGGAAAACTTTTTTTCCTTTCGGGGATTTTCAAGGTGGTAAAGTTTCTCCTTTAACCAGTATTCCCTCCACTTTTTTTCTATCTCTTCGGGATTATAGTGTTTGGGGAGGTTATCCCTATTTTCAGGCATAAAGGGAAATTTTACCCTCCCAACTGGACGCTGGCGGGAAGACCGGGTTTTCCGTCACCCCCTAAGGGAAATATCTGAATAAGTTTTAACTCTTTATCGGGTTTAATTTTTAAAGTATTCTTGGTTAATTTTATAAAATCACCTTTGTTTGTTACCAAAAGACACCTTTTAAAATTTCCTTTCCAAGCTATAACCACCCCATCTTTAGTTTTCTTGACCTCAAAATGGGTAAAAAGGGGTAATTCCTTCCACTTTAGGTTTAACTTTTCCTTTAGGACACTTCCGTTGTTTTCTATTACCTTGAATATTTCCCCATTTTGTTTCACAAAAACCTCCACCCGCAGGGAGAACCCTATGAGGGGAATAAACACGGCGAGCGTTAGTAAACTTTTGAACCCCATTCGGTAGAACTTTTTACTAAAAAATCTCTTCGGTGTGCGTTTTTGCACCTTTTACTTTCCAATAATCTTGTCCGCACCCATTTGTAGGAGCCTTTGCGCCAATTTTTTGCCGAGCTCTTTGGCTTGGAGGGCGTGTCCATCAAGTTTTGCCTTAAAGAAATTTTCCCCTTGCGGGTCGGAGACAAACCCCTCTATCGTCATAGAACCGTCGTAATTCACCACCGCCAAAGCCCCTATGGGAACTTGGCAACCCCCTCCTAAGGTTTTTAAAAATTCCCTCTCCGCCAAGGCTTCCGCTTCCGAAGAAGGTTCGTTTACGCTTTCCCTTAAAAACTCTATTAGCTCGGTATCGTCCTCCCTCGTTTCTACCGCGATGATACCTTGTCCCACCGCGGGGATAAAGTAGTCCAAAACTTCGCTGATTTTGTCCCCTAATCCGAGGCGTTCTAAAGAGCTTTGGGCTAAAATAATCGCGTCGTAAAAACCTTCTTCCAACTTCCTAAGGCGGGTATCCACGTTTCCCCTAATATCCTTTACCTCCAAATCGGGACGGACTTTTTTTATTTGAACCCTCCTTCGGAGGGAGGAAGTTCCCACAACCGCACCCGAGGGTAGTTCCTTAAGTTTTTTCCCTTCGCGGGAAACGAGAACGTCAAATGGGTAATCCCTTTGGGTATAGGCTGAAATCGTAAGTCCCGCTGGCAAATCGGTGGGCAAATCCTTAAGGGAGTGAACCGCCAAGTCAATGTTTTTCTCTAAAAGTTCCTTTTCTATTTCCTTCGTAAAGAGTCCCTTATCCCCTACCTTGGGGAGGGGGAGGTCTAATATGCGGTCTCCCTTGGTGGTTATGGGAACTATCTCAACCTCCAAAGAGGGGTCAAAAAGTCTAATAAGGTGAACCACATAGCGGGTTTGCCACATTGCCAATTTGCTCTTTCGGGTTCCAACCCTTAGTTTCTTCCGCATAGGGGTTTAATTTTTAACCCTACTCTTGGTTTTTCTCTTCCCTTTCCAAAATATGGGTGTGTCTAATCCACTCACCCTCTGAGGTGTAGAAGGTAAACTCCGCTATGTTTTCCGCGTGGTCGCCCATTCTCTCCAAGTGGCGGGCTATAAACAATAGGGGAAATATCTCCCTTAGGTATTCCTGCGGGTCTTCAAGGACATAGGTTATAAGCTCCCTTTCAACAGAGTGGTAAAGTTCGTCCACCACATCGTCTTTTTCTATCACCTTTTTGGCTAATTCTACGTCTCCGTCAAAAAACGCGGCGGTTGCCATATCAACCATATCCTTAACGGTTTCCGCCATATAGCGGAGCTGAAGGGGTTTTATTTTGAAACCTTCTTTCAAGAGTTCCAAAATACGGTAGGCTATATTTTCCGCCTCGTCGCCTATCCGCTCGTAGTCGCTTACCACCTTATAAGCTCCCATTACGAGCCGAAGGTCGGACGCCTCGGGGTGATAGAGGGCTATTATCCTCACGCACTTTCTTTCTATCTCTACCTCGTAGCCGTCTATTTTGTCGTCCAATTGTATTACCTCTT
>QOAS01000018.1 GCA_003972855.1 Gammaproteobacteria bacterium
GACCTAAATTTTTACATATAATTACTACAAAAGGGAAAGGGTTACCTTTTACGAGACCTTTATAAGTGGTTACAAAAGTTTTATACCCGCAAAGGGGTGTAAAGAGGTCGTGCTTTTAGCAAGGGTTTTAAACAACAAAGGTTACTACTTTGAAGCCCACGAGGTTGTGGAAAAGTTTTGGCTAAGGTGCGATTGTCCCGAGAAGAAGCTTTTGCAGGCGGTCATTCAAACCGCCATAGCCAATATGCACTTGGAAAATCGCAATCTAAAAAGTTACTCCCGAATGAAGAAACTTGCCCTTGAAAACCTAAAGCCCTATCGGGGGGTTATCTGCACCGTGGAGGTTGAAAATCTAAAAGAGGAACTCCGAAAGGAAAGGGGTTTTTTAAAGTTCTAAAAAAGGATAATTTCACTTTTGAGTATGGAGTCAAGAGCAAAAAGACTTAGCCAGTTGGAGGAGTATTTAGAAACCTTAACACCTAAAAAGGTTGTTGAAGAACTAAACAAATATGTTATCGGTCAGGAGGAAGCCAAAAAGGCGGTTGCCATAGCCCTTAGAAACCGTTGGAGAAGGCAAAAACTTCCCGAAGATTTGAGAAACGAAGTTGCCCCCAAGAACATAATGATGATAGGACCTACCGGTAGCGGAAAAACCGAAATAGCCCGCAGGCTTGCCCAACTGATAAAAGCTCCCTTTGTGAAGGTGGAAGCCACCAAATACACGGAAGTAGGTTACGTGGGAAGAGATGTAGAGAGCATGGTAAGGGACTTGGTGGAAGAAGCCTACCGAATGGTTAAAAAGGAAATGGTAGCCCAAGTGAAGGAGAGGGCAAGGCGCTTTGCGGAGGAACGCCTTGTGGATTACCTTTTGGGAAATCACGCGCCCGAAATAAGTTTACCCTTTCCTTTCCCCCTCGGAGGTAAGGAAAAAACTCAATCCCAAGTTCCCCAATACAAGAGGGAAGAACTGCTTGAGAAACTAAGAAGGGGAGAGTTGGACAACGAGATAGTTGAAATAGAGATAACCGCCAAAAGTATTCCTTCGGGAATGGTCATAGCCCCTCCGGGGATGGAGGAACTTCAAAACCAATTGGGTGAAATTCTGAAGGGACTATTTCCCGGTAGCAAAAAGAGAAGAAAGGTTAAGGTAAAAGAGGCTTTGGAAATCCTAACCCAAGAGGAGGCGGAAAAACTCTTGGACCCCGAGGAGATTGCCAGCGAAGCCATATACCGTGCGGAGAACTTCGGAATTATCTTCATTGACGAGATAGACAAAATCGCCATTAAACACCACGGGGTTGGCGGAGGGGTTTCCCGCGAAGGTGTCCAAAGAGACCTCCTACCTTTAGTGGAAGGAACGACCGTTTCCACAAAGTATGGACCCGTAAAGACCGACCACATACTATTTATAGCCGCGGGTGCATTTCATCTGGCTAAACCTTCCGACCTCATACCGGAACTTCAGGGAAGATTTCCCATAAGGGTTGAATTAAAACCCCTCACCAAAAGGGAGTTTGTAAGGATTTTGACCGAACCTAAGAACGCACTAACAAGGCAATATAGGGAACTCCTCAAGACGGAAGGGGTTTACTTGGAATTCACCGACGACGGTATAGAAAGGATTGCCCACTACGCGGAGGTTTTAAACGAAAAGACCGAAAATATCGGCGCGAGGAGACTTCACACCGTTATGGAAAAACTTTTGGAGGACATCCTATTTTCCGCACCCGAAATGAAGGGACAGACCATTATAGTGGACGCCAAGTTTGTTGATGCGAAACTCGGTAACCTCGTAGAGGACACCGAAACGGCTAAGTATATCCTTTAGGCGGAGGGGGTGGGATTCGAACCCACGGGGCGGGGGCGAGCCCGCCCAAGGGATTTCAAATCCCCCGCCTTCGTCCGCTCGGCCACCCCTCCTGCCAAGGGATTAAATTTTAGAAAATAAACCCCCCGCAGGCAAGTATCTCGTTATTTACATACAAGGCACCGATTTGACCCTTTGCCACACCGCTAAAGGGTTGTTTAAAGGTTACCCTAAGACCTTTGGGGGTTTCTTCCAGTTTTTCAACCTCCTTGGCGGGTGTCCTATACCGAATCTGCCCCCAAAGGTTTAGCCTTTGAACTTCCTTTAGCGGTAAAAAACAGTTTACACTCCCGAGATTTACCTCGCGGGTTAAAAGTTCCTCTTTGTCTCCCACAAAAACGGTGTTGCTCTTTGCATCTATACCTATTACATAAATCGGTTTTCCCAACCTAAGCCCCAATCCCCTCCTCTGTCCTATCGTATAGATAAAGTAACCTTTGTGGGTTCCCACAACCTTTCCTTTGTAAACGAATACCCCCTCCTCGGGGGTAAAGTGTTTGAGAAGAAAGTCTTTTAACTTTTGCCCTTCCAAAAAGCATATGTCTTGGCTCTCTTTTCTGCTCTTTGTGGGAAGGTTTACCTCTTTGGCAATTTGCCTAACCTCTTCCTTTGTAAAATCCCCCAAAGGGAATTCCAAAAACTTCA